>JBOHXX010000075.1:0-11840 GCA_050737675.1 Pseudoxanthomonas sp. | reverse complement strand
CGGGAGACCTCTTGGGTCGGTGAAGTGAACTGCGCATTACGTTTTTGCCCATTCACAAATACGGGTAAAAGTGAACGCCAAAACCCCAAAAGTTCCCGATAAAACTGTGATGTAAGTCACATAATTACGCTCAAGTGACATAACCCAATTCCAACATTTGATTAACCTGCTATTAAGGCCCGTGGCTCAAGTCGTATGACGAAAGTCATGGAATTCGGAGGGCGGGCCAATCCGGACGCCCATGTGGAATCAACCTGCAGCGGGGAATCACACAGTGTCCAAACGCACCTTCAATCGAGCGCTTCGGCGCAGCGCCCTTACCGTGGCGCTCGGTGTCTGCTTCAACTCCACGATTTATGCCCAGTCCAATACCTCCGGCGCGGTTTTCGGCCAAGCTTCAGCTGGCGAAACGGTGCTGGTCGAGAACCCCGCAACTGGCTTCAGCCGCACGATTTCGGTCGGTGCCGACGGCGCCTATCGCGTCTCGGCGCTTTCACCGGGCACTTATCGGGTGACCCTCAAGCGCGCCGACGGAACCACATCCGTACGCGATGTCTCGGTCAACGTCGGCACCGGCACCTCGGTGAACTTCGCTACGGCCAGCAGTGGCGGCGACGGTGCCACCAACCTGGGCACGGTGACGGTGGTGGCTTCCACCCTGGTCAACCCCATCGACGTTTCTTCGGTCGAATCCACCACCATCCTGACTTCGGCCCAGTTGGCGAAGATCCCGGTGCCCCGCGACACGACTTCAGTGGCGCTGCTGGCCCCCGGCACCGTGCGTGGCGACAACGCCTTCGGCAACCTCGCTTCGTTCGGCGGTTCCTCGGTCGCCGAGAACCAGTATTTCGTCAACGGTTTCAACGTCACCAATTCGTTTCGCAGCCTGAATTTCTCCAAGGTTCCCTTCGAGGGAATTGCCGAGCAGCAGATCAAGACCGGTGGCTATGGCGCGGAATTCGGCCGCTCGCTGGGTGGCGTGGTCAACCAGATCACCAAGCGTGGTACCAATGAGTTCAAGGCCGGTGCCAACGTATTCTGGGCACCCAAGTCCCTGCAATCCGATGTCGAGAACTACAACTACTCCAACTCCCTGGTGCCAGGCGATTTCGGCCAGCTGGCTGAAGACAACAGCAAGGACAAGAAAGACGAGTTGATCGGCAGCGTATGGGCCGGAGGCGCGCTGGTGCAGGATCGCCTGTTCGCCTATGCGTTGCTGTCGTACGGGAAGACCGATACGGATGCCTGGGGCAACACGAGCGCTTTCACCAATCGCAGCAGTTCACTCAAGAATCCCACCTGGCTGGCCAAGTTCGACTGGAACATCAACGACAGCAACAAGCTCGAGCTCACCGCCTTCTCGGACAAGCAGGACACCGAGACCAGGGTGTACGCCAACACCCCGGGCGAGGTGGATCGCACGGCCTATGCCGGCACCTTGTTCGACACCCAGGGTGGCGACAATTACGTGCTCAAGTACACCGGGTACCTGACCGACAGCTTCACCTTGACGGCCTTGTACGGCCATGGCGTGTTCAAGCGCCAGCAGCATCTTGAAAACCCGGATGGTTCGGTGGTGAGCTACAACGGTGACATCACCACCGCCTATACGACCAGCATAACGGGAACCACGGCTCTTGGCGGTTGCCCGGTGATCCTGGACTTGCGTCCCGGGTATCGCCAGGACATCACCGGGGCATACGGCAGCTACTGCAACCTGACCGATGGTGCCTTGCTGCAGGCCGAGAACAATCGCGACACCCGCGATCAATACCGAATCGACGCCGAGTGGGTCCTGGGGGCGCATCAGTTGCGTTTCGGCGTGGATGTCGACAACTACGAGTCCGTCGCAGGCGAGGCCAACGCTGGCGGCTGGTTGTGGCGCTACTCCACCAACAACGGACCCGATGGCAAGCCGGACACTGGTGACGAATTCGACGTGGTACGCCGGCAGACGACCGCGCGCGGCACCACGCTCGAGGTCAAGCAGCAGGCCTTCTACATCGAGGACAGCTGGAGCATCACTGATAATTTCCTGGCCTACCTCGGCGCACGCTGGGATACGTTCGAGAACCTGGACGCAAACGGCCAGGCCTTCGTCAAGATCAAGAACCAGTTCGGCCCACGCCTGGGCTTTTCCTGGGACGTCAACGGCGATTCCACGCTGAAGATCTACGGTAATGCGGGCCGCTACGCATTGCCGCTGACCCCCAGCGTGGCCGTACGCGGCTCCAGCGCATCGATCTACCAGCGCAGCAACAACAATCGTTTCTCCGGGGTTGATCCGGTTACCGGCGCACCTATCCTGACGGGACCTTTGCGTCCGCTGGGTCTGATCAACGGCGAGGATGGCAGGGCACATGATCCCTTGACCATCGCTGCTAAGAACCTGGAGCCGATGTACCAAGACGAGTTCATCCTGGGCTTCCAGACCACGGTGACCGACCATTTGAACTTCGGCGCGCGGGCGATCTACCGCAAGCTCAAGGAAGCGATCGACGATAACTGCGACTACACGCCGATCATGGCGGCCAATGGCTACGAATTCGACGATGACGCGGGTGCCTGGGTCAACGGCAGCGGGGATGTGGCCCAAATACCCAATCCCGGATTTCCTTATTGCCGTTTGTTCAATCCGGGTAGCAGTCCTGTCTATGTCACCGATATAAATGGGGATGGTAACTACGTAACGAATACCATCCCCGGGGATGCGTTGAGTCCAAAGGCGAAGCGCAGCTACAAGGCGCTGGAGCTGTTCCTGGACGGTAGCTGGGACAAGTTCTTCTTCCAGGCTTCGTACACGCTGGGCTACAACAAGGGCAATACCGAAGGCGGCGTGAAGTCGGACATCGGCCAGGGCGACACCAACACCACCCAGGACTTCGATTACCGCGAACTGACCGTCGATACCTACGGCTACCTGCCCAATGATCGACGTCATGCGCTGAAGGTATTCGGCAACTACGACTTCAGCGATCAATGGTCTGTCGGTGGCAATCTCATTGTCCAGACCGGTCGCCCCATCAACTGCCTGGGCGTTCTCGATCAGAATCCGCTGCTTCCAGAACCGGCTGGAACGGATCCGGACGGTGACGGGAATTTCGGCGAGAGCAATTACGCGCCGCACCCGTATGGATCGGGCTTCATGCGTTGCAGCAATTCGCCCGATGGCGCCTCTAACGACACGACGGTCAGCGCGGTGCCGCGCGGTACGGCAGGTCGCTTGCCAACGACGACGACATTCGACTTGAATGTGGCTTACCGTCCCTCGTTTGCACCTGGCTTGCAGTTCAAGATGGATGTGTTCAACGTCTTCAACTCGCAGAAGACAGTCGCGGTGAGCGAGGTGGCTGAGGATTCGGCAACGGGCAACCCGTTGAATACCTATCTGCTGCCACGCGCCTACCAGGCCCCACGTAGCTTCCGCTTCATGGTCCAGTACGACTTCTGACGAACACCTAGCATCAAGTTCATCTCTCTCTTATCGGCCGCCTTCGGGCGGCCGCTTTTTTTGGTGCATATCCGTCGCCGGATGGCGGTCCAGCGGATATGCTTGCCTCACCCCAGAAGAAGAAATACATGAAAGAGGAGCTGTCGATCCACTGGAGCGCCGCGCGTCGCCACGAGGCGACGGGCGACCTGCAGGCGGCCAAGGCCGAGTACGAGGCCATGCTCGCCATCGAACCCATGCAGGTCACGCCGCAGCTCAGGCTTTCCCGCTTCGCGCAGATGTCCGACCGATATGTCGAGTCGCGTACGCACGCGCTGCATGCCAGCCGGATTGCTACCACGGCGCATCTCAGCCGCGATGCCGGTTACATCAGCCTGCGGCTGCTGGCGTTCGCCGAGAACGCCGAAGTGACGCGCCTGATCGGCGTGCTGGACACCTCGGACCCGGAAGTGCTGAAGCAGTCGGCGGTGTTTGCGCAGCATTTGTGGCTGGTTGGCGAACATGACCGTGCACTGGAATTCCTGGGTCGCGTCGGCGCACGCGTACGCCCCAATCATTTGTTGAGTTATACCCGCGCCAATGTGCTCCGATCACTGGGAAGGCTCGAGGAAGCCACCGAGCATTACGAGTACGCGTTGCGCCTGTCACCGCACTACGCCGATGCCCACTGGTCGCTGGCCTATCACCAGCCTGCCGCCACGCCGGGGGCCAGGATCCCTCGCATCCGTGCGGCCGCAAGCCACTATCCGGCGGACTCATTGGAGCAGGCGCGTCTCTGTTTCGCCTTGTTCAAGGAGTTGGAACGGGTGGGCGACACGGCGGCGGCCTGGGATGCGCTGATGCAGGGGGCGGGAATCATGCGCGGCAAGCTGGGACACGATATCGCCCGCGAGGCAGGGCAGCTCTCGCGATTGAAGGCATTCCACGGCGATTCGATCGAAACTGTCCGTAGCGAACGGGGGGGGCAACCCATCCCGATTTTCATCGTGGGCATGCCACGCACCGGTACGACCCTGCTGGACCGGATACTGGGCAACCATCCGCGCGTCGTGTCGCTTGGCGAACGCAACGATTTCGACGCGGCGATCAGCGAAGCCTCGGATCATTTTTTTCCCGGTTCACTGGTGGAAACACGTTGGGACAAGTTGCGCACGATGGACCATCGCAAGGCGGGAGCGCTGTACCTGCAGCGTGTATCGCCCTTCGTCCAGGGCGATGGATTCTTCATCGACAAGAACCCGCAGAACTTCTTCAACATCGGCCTGATCCTGCGCGCACTGCCGCAAGCCAGGATCCTTTGCCTGCGCCGTGATCCGATGGATGCATGTTTCTCCAACCTCAAGGAGCTGTTCGAAGGTGGCGCTTATCCTTACAGCTACGGCATGGAGGAACTGGCGGCGCACCATGGCGTTTTCGAGGATCTGCTGGCGCATTGGCAGCGCGTCGCCACGGAGTCGGTGCATGTCGTGCGCTACGAAGACCTTGTCGTCGATGGTGAGGAAACCTTGCGCAAGGCGTTGGCGTTCTGCGGACTGGAGGCTGCGCCCGGCATGCTGGACATCACCGCCAACCAGGCGCCCGTGTCCACGGCGAGCAGTTCGCAGGTCAGGCAAGCCATTCACGCGCAGGGTATTGGCGCATGGAAGCGTTATTCGCAGCAACTGGAGCCCTTGCAGCGCCTGTTGGAAAAAGCGCCATGAATATGCATCGCGGCGTGGAGCTGCTGGTATGAGAAGCCGATGACCGACTCGGGATCGAAGCAACGGCTGGCGCAACTCGCCGCTGCGGCCGAAAAGCATGCAGGTGCCGGCGAATTCGCCCAGGCCATCGCCTGCTACGAGTCCGCACTGGCGCTGGCGCCGGGCGATCCCAATCTGCTGCTGCAGTTGTCCTACATGCACTCGTTGTCGGGCCATTACGTCGAAGCGCGCGGTTATGCGATGCGTGCGCATGCGGTGGGGACGAAATCGGAACCCGTACTCAAGGAACTCATCGCGCGCCTGCGCACTTTCAACGAAATACCTGCGCTGCTGGAATGCATCGAGCGCATGCTGCCGTTGTCGCGTATTCCCGTTCCCGTGTTGATCGCTTTCGCCGCACAGTTGAGCTACGTCAATCTGCCGGACAAGGCGATCGAATTCCTGGATGAAGCCAAGCGTGCGGATCCGGACTATCCGGCGACCTTGCTGTCGCGCGCGCAGGTGCTGATCTACCTGGGCCGCTTCGCCGAAGCGGAGCAGGATGCGATGCATGCGCTGAAGCGTGCGCCTGAACTGGCGCAGGGCTACTGGTTGCTGGCGCAGGTACGCAAGCAGACCCCCGAGTCCAACCATGTGCAACGCATCGCGTCCCGCCTCGAGTCTCCCATGCGGTCCGCGGAGGAACCGCCATTGCTGGCGTTTGCCCTGCACAAGGAGCTGGACGACCTTGGGCGCTATCCGGAAGCATGGCTCGCGTTGCAGAACGGTTGCGCCAGCAAGCGCTCCACGCTCCGCTACGATGCTGGCGCGACATCGCGACTGTTCGCCGCGTTGCGCAGCTGGGAGGCCGCAGCAAGCGACACGGCGTCGGCGAGCGCAGTCGGGGACGTCGTGCCTGTATTCGTTGTCGGCATGCATCGTTCCGGCACCACCCTGCTGGAACAATTGCTGGATGGGCATAGCGAAATTCGCGGGCTCGGCGAGCTTTACGATTTCACCAGCGCGATGCGTTATGCCACCGATCACCACTGCCCAGGCGTGATCGACCCGCTGATAGTCGAGCGCGCGGCCAGGGTGAATTTCGACGGAGTCGGGAAACGTTACCTCGACGGAATCGTCTGGCGCCTGGGTGGCGAGCGATTCTTCACCGACAAACTGCCTTCCAACTTCCTCAACGTCGGCTTCATCTGCCAGGCCTTGCCGGACGCGAAGATCCTGCACATGGTGCGGGATCCGATGGAGACCTGTTTCTCGAACCTGCGCGAACTGTTCTCCAGCGCCAACCCCTACAGTTACGACCTGCTTGAACTCGCGGACTATTTCCTCGAATACCAGCGGCTGATGGAACATTGGTACGCGCGATATCCGGGCCGGATACTCAATGTCGACTATGCGCAGCTGACCGCCGATCCCGAAACGCAGCTCAGGCGCGTGGCGGAATTCTGCGGATTCGAGTTCGAGTCCGCGATGCTCGACCTGCAATCCCGCCAGCGCGGCATCGTGACTGCCAGCGCTGTGCAGGTCCGAGGCCAGATACGCGTCGAGGGCACTCCGAAATGGCGAGCCTACGCGCCTTACCTGCAGCCATTGATGGATCGCCTGGGAATACCCTGATCCTGTTTCATCCAGCGGTTCGACGATTTGTCTGGTCGCCAAAGAAAAAGCCCGCAATCGCTTGCGGGCTTTTTTGCTTGTCGATGTTCCGGCGTAATCAGGCCAGACCGGCCTGCTTCATTACTTCAGCGGCGTAGTCTTCCACCACCTTCTCGATGCCTTCGCCCACGGCCAGGCGCTGGAAGCCGACCACTTCGGCGCCAGCAGCCTTGAGCACGGCTTCGACGTTCTGGTTGGTGTCCAGCACGTACGGCTGGCCGTACAGGGTGACCTCGTTGACGATCTTGGCGATCTTGCCGCCGATGATCTTCTCCAGGATGTCGGCCGGCTTGGCCTTGTCCTTGTCGGTCATCTTGGCCAGTTCGATTTCCTTTTCCTTGGCCACGAACTCGGCCGGGACGTCGGACGCCTTGACGTACGGCGGGTTCATCGCCGCCACGTGCATGGCCAGGCCGCGCGCCAGTTCGGCATCGCCGCCCTTGACCTCGATCAGCACGCCGATGCGGCCGCCGTGCACGTAAGCCGCCACGTTGTTGGCGCTTTCGATGCTGGCCAGGCGGCGGACCTGCAGGTTCTCGCCGACCTTGGCGATAACGGCCGCGCGGGTTTCCTCGACGGTTTCGCCGGACGGCAACTTGGCGCCCTTCAGCGCTTCGGCGTCGGCGGCGCCGGAGGCCAGTGCGGCCTGGGCGACGGATTCGGTGAAGGCGAGGAAGTTGGTGTCCTTGGCGACGAAGTCGGTTTCGGAATTGATTTCGACCAGCACGGCCTTGTGCCCGGACTGGGCCATGGCGATGCGGCCTTCGGCGGCCACGCGGCCGGCTTTCTTGTCGGCCTTGGCCAGGCCCTGCTTGCGCAGCCACTCGGCGGAGACGTCGATGTCGCCGCTGTTTTCGGTGAGCGCCTTCTTGCACTCCATCATGCCGGCGCCGGTGCGCTCGCGCAGTTCCTTGACCAGGGAAGCAGTGATTTCCACGGAATTACCTCGATTTATTCGGTGTAGGGTGGGCCTTGGCCCACCATCGGGACGCGGCATGGCGAAAGACGCCACGCGGCTGTTTCTAGAAACAGCCGCGCACTTTGGCGCGGCTGCATTGCGCCGTGATTACTCGGCGGCTTTCTTTTCGACCGCTTCGTTCTCGGCCACTTCGGCTTCGGCGCGGGCCAGGCCTTCGCTGGCATCGTCAGCCTTGGCCGCCGGCTTGGCCGGGGCAGCCTTCTTGGCCGGGGCACGACCACGCGGGGCCTTGCCGTCGCCTTCGCCGAACTCTTCTTCACGCACGGCGGCGGAATTGGGAGCGGCGGCCTTGCCTTCCAGCACGGCGTCGGCGGCGGCGCGTGCATACAGCTGCACGGCACGGATCGCGTCGTCGTTGCCCGGGATCGGGTAGTCGACCAGGGCCGGGTCGTAGTTGCTGTCGACCACCGCGATCACCGGGATGCCGAGCTTCTTGGCTTCCTTGATGGCGATGTCTTCATGGCCGATGTCGATCACGAAGATCGCGTCGGGCAGGCGATTCATGTCCTTGATGCCGCCCAGCGAAGCGAACAGCTTCTCGCGCTCGCGGCGCAGGCCCAGCACTTCGTGCTTGACCAGCTTCTCGAAGCTGCCGTCGGTTTCGCCGGCTTCCAGCTCCTTCAGGCGCGCTACCGACTTCTTCACCGTGGCGAAGTTGGTCAGGGTGCCGCCCAGCCAGCGCTGGGTCATGTACGGCTGGCCGCTGCGGATGGCTTCTTCCTTCATCGGCTCGCGCGCGCTGCGCTTGGTGCCGAGGAACAGGACGATGCCGCGCTTCTGGGCGATGCTCGAGATGAAGTTCATCGCGTCGGTGAACAACGGGACGGTCTTCTCGAGGTTGATGATGTGGATCTTGCCGCGGGCGCCGAAGATGTACGGAGCCATCTTGGGGTTCCAGTAGCGGGTCTGGTGGCCGAAATGGACGCCGGCTTCCAGCATCTGGCGCATGGTGACTTGGGGCATTGCGATAACTCCTGAAAGGGAACCGGCCGCCAGCTTTTGGGTAAAGGCGGTTGCCTAGCCGTTTTGGCGGCCTGGCGATGGTTCCGGGGTTGGGCCTCCCTGCGGCTTCCGTGTCCGAACCCATTGATTCCAAAGGAATCGCAGGGCACCCCGGCACGGGTCGTGGCAGCAGGTGTGTATTCGCCGGTGTCGTCCGGCGTGGACGGTCTTGCGGGCTGGGCCCGACAAAGCCGCGGAATTATAGACGGAACAAGGAGTTGCCGACAAGTTGGGGCAGGGGCGGGGCTGACTCGGCCGGGAAATCAGCGATAATCGGCCCATGGCTATTACTCTCAAAACCCCCGAAGACCTTGAACAGATGCGCATCGCCGGCCGCCTGGCCGCCGAGGTGCTGCAGATCGTCGCCCCGCACGTGAAGCCGGGCGTGACCACGGCCGAGTTGGACAAGGTCTGCCACGACCACATCGTCAACGTGCAGCACGCCATCCCCGCCAACGTCGGCTACGGCGGCGGCCACGGCCGCATCCCGTTCCCGTTCACGGTCTGTACCTCGGTCAACAACGTCATCTGCCATGGCATGCCCAGCGAGGGCAAGGTCCTTAAGGAAGGCGACACGGTCAACATCGATGTCACCGTGATCAAGGATGGATGGCACGGCGATACCAGCCGCATGTACTACGTGGGCACGCCCTCGGTCATGGCCAAGCGCCTGGTGGAAGCCACCCGCGAGGCCATGTTCCGCGGCATCCGCACGGTCAAGCCGGGCGCGACCCTGGGCGATGTTGGCCATGCGATCCAGGAATACGCCGAGTCGCAGCGCTTCAGCGTGGTCCGCGAGTATTGCGGGCACGGCATCGGCAAGGTCTACCACGACGAACCGCAGGTGCTGCATTACGGCCGACCGGGCGATGGCGTGGTGCTGAAGCCGGGCATGACCTTCACCATCGAGCCGATGATCAATGAAGGCACCCGCTACACCCGCCTGTTGCCTGACGGCTGGACCGTGGTCACCAAGGACCGCAAGCTTTCCGCGCAATGGGAACATACCGTGGCGGTGACCGAGGATGGCGTGGAGATCCTGACCCGGGTGCCGGGCGACGACAACGAATTGTGAGCACCACGGCCACCGCGAACGGGACAACGACGCGGTCGCCCGGGTGCGAAAGCGATATCGCGTGGTCGGTCGATGCGCGCACGACGCTCAACGCAGGTGACGCAAAACTGGCGAAACGATTCGACCAGGGCGATGAAGTAGATCGCCTGGTCGCGTTGCGCGCACGCGGGGTCGATCATCTGTTGAAGGAAGCCTGGGCCCGTTGCGTTCCGGCCGACGCGCCGCTGGCGCTGTTCGCGGTCGGTGGCTACGGGCGCGGCGAACTGTTCCCGCAATCGGATATCGACCTGCTGGTGCTTGCCGATGCCGATGCCCAGCAGGCGCAGCATCCGGCGCTGTCGCGGTTCTTCGCCATGGTCTGGGATGCCGGCCTGCCGGTCAGCCATGCGGTGCGCTCGGCCAGCCAGTGCACCGAGGCGGCAGCCGACCAGACCGTGCTTACCGCACTGATCGAATGGCGCGCCCTGCATGCCGACGAGGCTGCGCAGGCGACCCTGGTCGCGGCGATTTCACCACTGCAGGTCTGGCCGCCACGTGATTTCTTCGTCGCCAAGCGCGAGGAGCTGCGTATGCGCCATGCGCGCTTCGGCGACACCTCGGAAAACCTGGAGCCGAACATCAAGGAAGGCCCGGGCGGCCTGCGCGACATGCACACGCTGGGCTGGATGGCATTACGCACTTTCGGCGTGCGCGAGCTGGAGCCGCTGGTTGGTCTGGGCCACGTGGGCGTGGATGAGGCGGCCGCGCTTGCGCGTGAACGCCGCGCACTCGGACGCTTGCGTTACGGCCTGCACCTGGTTGCCGGTCGACCGGAAGAGCGCCTGCGCTTCGATCACCAGAAAACCCTGGCCGAGCGCCTGGGTTTCGCCGATGACGAGGAAACCCTCGGCGTCGAGAAGATGATGCAAGGCTTCTACCGCAGCGCCGCGATCGTGCGCCGGGTCAGCGATCGCCTGTTGCAGCGCTTCGAGGAACAGTTCGATGGCGAAGCCTTGCCCGAACCGCTGGACGACGCCTTCGCCTTGCGTCGCGGCTACCTGGCGGCGCGTGATCCAGCCTGGCCGCAAGCGGATGTATCGCAAGTATTCGCCTTGTTCGCGATGTGGGCGGAACATCCGGAAGTACGCGGCCTGCATTCGCGCACCGCGCGCGCGCTGGCCGAGTCGTTGACCCGCCTGGCGCCGCTCGAAATCGCCACGCCAGTCCAGCGCGATGCCTTCATGGCCTTGTTGAGGATGCCGCGCGCGGTGGAAACGCTGACCCGCATGGCCCGGCTCGGCGTGCTGGGCCAGTGGATCCCCGCTTTCGCGCGCGTGTCCGGGCGCATGCAGTTCGACCTTTTCCATGTCTACACCGTCGACCAGCACACGCTGATGGTGTTGCGGAACATCGCGGCATTTTCCTCGGGCCGTGCCGATGAGCGTTTCTCCATCGCCCATGAAGTCTGGCCGCGCCTGCGCAAGCCGGAACTGTTGCTGCTCGCCGGCCTGTTCCACGATATCGCCAAGGGCCGCGGTGGCGACCATTCCGAGTTGGGTGCGGTCGACGCCCGCGAATTCTGCGCCGCACACCGGCTCAGCGAAGGTGACACCGAACTGGTGGCGTGGCTGGTCGAGCAGCACCTGCGCATGTCGGTGACCTCGCAGAAGCAGGATATTTCCGATGCGGAGGTCATCCATCGCTTCGCCACGCTGGTCGGCGACCGCGAGCGCCTGGATTACCTGTACCTGCTGACCTGCGCGGACATCGCCGGCACCAGCCCGAAATTGTGGAACGCGTGGAAGGACCGCCTTCTCGCCGACCTTTATTTCGCCACGCGTCGGGTCTTGCGCGAAGGCCTGGAGCAACCGGTCTCGGCCGATGCGCGCATGGAGGAAGCGCGCGAATCCGCACGCGCGTTGATGGCCGTGCAGGGCTTCGATGCGGCCACCGCCGATGCATTGTTCGGGATCATGCCGGAGGAAGGTTTCCTGCGTTTCC
>JBOHXX010000074.1:0-11854 GCA_050737675.1 Pseudoxanthomonas sp. | reverse complement strand
TCGTAAGGCTGGGCTTCGACCGGGATCAGGCGGTCCCCGGCGCGGACCTCGTAACCATTGCCTTCAAGCACCAGGGTGGTGGTATCGGAACCCGGGACCACGCCGCGGGTCACCGCGCCGGTGGCGACCTGGGTGAGTTCATATCCCAGCAACTCAAGCTGCGGGCCGGTGTCCAGCGCCGCGCTGTTCCAGCCGCGCTCCCAGTCGATGGTCTGCGAACCGGCGCGCTTGCCGCGGAAATCCAGATCTTCCTTGTAAGTGCCGTAATGGCCGTCGGAGACGAAACGGGTCTGGGTATAGCGCAGGCCGGGACGGACGATGGCGTAACGCTGGCCTATCTGTGCGCCGTCAAGACCCAGGGCGTAGACCATCTGGCCGGCCATGGCGTGCATGCGGTCATCTTCCAGGCCGACCACGCGCGGCAGCTGCTGGAAGCTGTCGACCACGCGCAGGTTCTTCAGGAACGGCTCGATGTCGGCCAGAGGGATGGCGCCGATCGGGGCCTCCTGGCGCGGGCCAGGCTGGATCGCGACGCGGTCCAGGTAGGCCAGGCTGATGACGTCGCCCGGGTAGATCAGGTGCGGGTTCTTGATCTGCGGGTTCGCCTGCCAGATTTCCGGCCACAGCCAAGGCTTCCTCAGGAACTTCCCGGAGATGTCCCAGAGCGTATCGCCCCGCTTCACCACATAGGTGTCGGGATGCGGGCCGGCCATTTCGGCGGCCGCAGCGTAGGTGGCCACGATGAATGCGGCAGCGGCAAGAACCGTACGAAATTTTCTGAACATGATGATCCCCACCTGATTCCCCACAGGTTGTCCGCACTATAGTCCAGAAACCGGGCCACTAAGCAAGCCCGCGAGTTAGAATCCGTGAGGCCTTGCCGAATTCCGACGGCATCCACATTTACAAACGACCATGGCACTCCTCCCCATCCTCGAATTCCCCGACCCCCGGCTGCGTACCAAGGCGATGCCGGTGGATCCTGCCCAGGTGCCGGACCCGGTATTCCAGCGTTTGCTCGATGACATGTTCGAAACCATGTACGAGGCGCCCGGCATTGGCCTGGCGGCCAGCCAGGTGGATGTGCACAAGCGTTTCATGGTCATCGACACCAGCGAGGACAAGTCGGTGCCGATGGTGTTCATCAACCCCGAAATCCTTTCCCGGGACGGTGAGCAGGTCTACCAGGAAGGTTGCCTGTCGGTCCCCGGCATCTTCGCCGACGTGACCCGCGCCGACTCCATCGACGTGCGTTTCCTCGATCGTAAGGGCCAGCCACAGCAGTTGCAGGTCGATGGCCTGCTGGCGGTGTGCATCCAGCACGAGATGGACCACCTGGAAGGCAAGCTGTTCGTCGACTACCTGTCGCCGCTGAAGCGCGAGATGGTCCGCAAGAAGCTGGCCAAGCAGCGCAAGCTGGCGGGCGACGCGGCGTAGCGCCTGACCACGGGTTGGTGGTTGGTGGCTCGTGGTTGGTGAAAAGCCAGCGACTCTCGCCTTCAGCCAGCAACCACCAACCACCAACCACGAACCTCCCCATGAGAATTGTCTTCGCCGGTACGCCGGCCTTTGCCGTCCCCAGTCTTCGCGTCGCGCATGCGCATGGTGAAGTGATCGCGACGTACACCCAGCCCGACCGTCCGGCCGGGCGCGGGCGCGGCCTGACTCCGTCGCCGGTGAAACTGGAGGCGATCCAGCGCGGCATCCCGGTGCTGCAACCGGAAACCCTCAAGCGCAAGGAATCGCAGCAGGCACTGCGCGACATGGAGCCGGACCTGCTGGTCGTGGTCGCCTATGGCCTGATCCTGCCGCGCGCGGTGTTGGAAATCCCGCGCTTCGGCTGCTGGAACGTGCATGCCTCGCTGTTGCCGCGCTGGCGTGGTGCGGCGCCGATCCAGCGCGCGATCGAGGCCGGCGATACCGAAACCGGTGTCTGTTTGATGCAGATGGAGGCGGGCCTGGATACCGGTCCGGTGCTGCTGGCCATGACTACTCCGATCGGCGATGACGAGACCGGCGGCCAACTGCATGACCGCCTGGCCGAACTGGGCGCCAGCGTGCTTGCCGACGGCCTGGCGCTGCGCCGTGCCGACGTCAAACCCGCGCCCTGGATCCAGCCGGAAGCCGGTGTGACCTACGCACACAAGCTGGACAAGG
Source organism: Pseudoxanthomonas sp. (assembly GCA_050737675.1). Classification (GTDB taxonomy): domain Bacteria; phylum Pseudomonadota; class Gammaproteobacteria; order Xanthomonadales; family Xanthomonadaceae; genus Pseudoxanthomonas_A. The sequence continues at coordinate 9,697 of JBOHXX010000074.1, read as the reverse complement.
CGGAGGCACGCCTCGACTGGAACCAGCCCGCCGCGCTGCTGGCCCGCAAGGTGCGTGCGTTCGAACCCTGGCCGGTGGCCGAAGCGATGGTCGCGGGCGAGCGCCTGCGCATCCATGGCGCCGTCGCCCTCGACCTGCAGCATGCCTTCGCACCAGGCACGCTGCTGGCCGCCGGCAAGCAGGGCATCGATATCGCCTGTGCCGAAGGCGCGCTGCGCCTGCGCGTGGTCCAGCGCGAAGGCGGCAAGGCGATCACCGCCGCCGATTACCTGAACTCGCGACGCGACCTGGTCGGGTCATGACCATTTCACCCTGGGGCGCCGCGCCGGCCAGCGTTGCCTCGGGAAATGCCGCCCCCGGCGTGACCACGCGCGTGCTTGCCGCCAAGGTGCTGGACGCGGTGATCCATCGCGGCCGTTCGCTGAAGGGCGAATTGGCCAGCGCACTTACGCAGCTATCCGATCCGCGCGATCGCGCGTTGCTGGAAGCCATCTGTTTCTCCGCACTGCGGCAACGTGCGCGCTACGACGCGGCATTGCAGTCGTGGCTGCAGAAACCACTGGGCGAAAAAGATGGCGATCTCCGTTCGCTGCTGCTGGTCGGTTTCGCCCAGCTCGACGCCATGGGCCTGCCCGCGCATGCCGCCCTGTCGGCGACCGTCGAAGCCACCCGCGTGCTGGGTCGCCCGCACCAGGCCGGCATGGTCAATGCGCTGCTGCGCCGGGCGACGCGCGAAGGTTTTCCCGAATCCGATCCCGCCGCTTCCTGGCCGGCCTGGCTGCGCAAGAAAATCGACCTGGAATGGGGCGATCGCGCGCCAGCGATCTTCGAGGCCAGCGCCCATGCCGCGCCGCTGTGGCTGCGGGTGAATCGGGCGAAGGGAATGCACAACGACTACGCCATGCGCCTGCAGGCGGTCGATATCGTTTCCATCCCCGATGCAAGCCTGGCCGATGCGCTGCGCATCGATTCGCCAGTCGCGGTGTCCGCGCTTCCCGGCTTCGCCGAAGGCGATGTTTCCGTGCAGGACGGCTCGGCGCAACAGGTCGCCGATGCGCTGGCACCAGCGGTCGGTGCGCGCGTGCTCGACGCCTGCGCCGCGCCCGGCGGGAAGGCTGCGCACCTGCTGGAACGCGATCCGTCGTTGCGCCTGCTCGCGCTGGACGTGGACCCGCGCCGGCTCAATCGCGTCCGCGAAACGCTACAGCGCGTGGGCGTCGAAGCGGAGTTCCGCGCCGCCGATGCCGGCGACCTGGCGAGCTGGTGGGATGGCGAACCCTTCGATGCCGTGTTGCTGGATGCGCCCTGTTCGGCCACCGGCATCGTGCGCCGGCAACCGGACGTGCTGTTGCATCGGCGCCCGGAAGACCTGACCGCCCTGGTCGCGTTGCAGGCGCGGCTGCTGGATGCATTGTGGAAAACGGTCAGGCCTGGGGGCGTGTTGCTCTACGCCACCTGCTCGATCCTCAAGGACGAAAACGAAAACCAGCTCGCGTCTTTCCTCGCCCGCACCGCGGATGCGCGAGCCGACGCGCTGGATGCCAGCTACGGCCATGCCGCCGGCAAGGGACGGCAACGCCTGCCGGGCGAAGGCGGCATGGATGGGTTCTTCTACGCGCGGCTGTGCAAAACCGCCTGAAGCCCTCAAATGTTGGAACGGACGCGACATCGTGCATCCGGTCCGACCTGCTTGCGATGTCCACCAATCAAGACGAAACGGGATGACGCGCGCGGCCTGGCTCAGTCGCGCCGTGGCGTGGCCAGCGGCTGCCGTTTCCACAGCAACCACAGCATGATCGCCTTCTGCCGCACGTAGTTGGCGCGCACGTAGGCATAGACCAGCCCACGCCAGCCATCGAGGAAGCCTAGCCGGAACACATAACCGCGCCAGAAGCGCCACGCCGGCGACAGCACCATCTTGAGTAGCGATCCGCGCTTGCCGCGTGCGAATTCGTGTTCGGCCATCATCCGCGCATAGCCCTGGGTCTTGGCCAGCTGCTGTTCCAGCGAGCGGTATGGGTAATGGATCAGGTCGCCGTCCAGGGTCGCGACCCGCCCGTCGACGCTGGCTGCTTCGTGTATCTCGCGCTTGCCGCGCCAGCCGCCGCGACGGCGGTCGAACAGGCGCAGCACCCGGTCGGGATAGGCATTGCCGTGACGCAGGAAGCGACCGAAATAATCCGACAGGCGCGCGAACCTGTAGCCGCTGGCGCTGGAGAAACCGCCATCGCGCGCGTGCAAAATGGACTTGCGTAGGCGCACATCCACGCGTTCGTCCGCATCCAGGCACAACACCCAGTCGTGCGTGGCCAGGCCCACGGCGTGGTCCTTCTGGCTGCGGTAACCATCGAATGCACGAACCACCACGCGCGCGCCGGCCGCTTCGGCGATCGCACGCGTGGCATCGCTGGAGCCGGAGTCCACCACGATGGCTTCGTCGCAGAAATCCAGCGAAGCCAGGCAGTCGCCGATGCGGTCGGCTTCATTGAACGTGATAATGCAGGCCGAGATACGGAGCCGTTCGCCGGAAGCGGTCGGAAGGGAGATGTCGATGGCCGAATACCTGCTGTTCGCGACCGAGCGTTATGCGCTGCCTATTCTGCAGCCTCTGGCGCAGGCATTGCACGCCTCGGGACAAGCGGTGTCCGCGTGGTTCGAAGGCGCGGCGGCGGGCATGGCGCTGGAAGCACCGGTCCGCGGCGTGGGCCTGCACGAGGCCGTGGCCTTGCGTCCGCGCGCGGTGTTCAGCGCGGCCAACTGGGTGCCGCCCTTCGTCAGCGGGGCCAAGGTGCAGCTTTTCCACGGATTCAACGTGGAAAAGCGCGAAGACGGACGCGGCCACTTCCGCGTGCGCGGCCTGTTCGACCTGTATTGCACCCAGGGCCCGGCGACCACCGCGCCGTTCCGTGCCATCGCCGCGCGTGAAGGGCACTTCGCCGTGGCCGAAACCGGCTGGCCCAAGCTCGACCCGTTGTTCGATGGCGACAGCGATGCCAGCCAGGCGTTGCGCCTGCCGGCGGCCGGCAGGCCCGTGGTGCTGTTCGGCTCCACCTTCACCGAACGACTCAGCGCCGCGCCGATCCTGCACGACGCGATCGCCGCGGAAATCGCGCGCGGCGATCGCTACTGGCTGCTGACCCTGCATCCGAAATGCGCGCCGGAACTGTTCGCTCGCTATCGCGCGCTGGCCGGCGCCAACGCCGCCTTCGTGGAACCGGAACAATTGATGCCGGCGCAGCGCGCGGCCGACGTGCTGCTGTCGGACACTTCCTCGATCGTTTCCGAGTTCGTGGTCCAGCACAAACCAGTGGTGACCTTCCGCAACCGCGCGCCGAAACCGCACATGCTTGATTTCGACGATCCGGCGCAACTCACGGCGATGCTGGCTCGCGCGTTTTCCCCCACCCCCGCATTGCTGTCGGCGATCCATGGCTACGCCGATGCGATCCATCCGTATCGCGACGGGCATTCGTCGGAGCGGGTGATCGCGGCGACCGAGGACTTCATCGGCGGGGAAATGGGCGTGCTGCGCCCCAAGCCCTGGGCGGCGCGCGTGCGTGCGCTGCAGATCCGCCGCGAGTTGCGCTATTGGGGTCCACGCGGCTAGCGGCGCCTGGTTGCGCGATACCGCTGTCGACCGGCCGGCTGCTGCGATCGGTCGGGACGTTGAACAGCGGGGCCCGTGTATCCAAGATCGGGCATCCAAAATCGAGCATCCAGAACAGAAATAGTGCGGGCATCGCGGGTGTCGACAGGAACCCGGTCACGTTCTGCATTGGTTGTCGGAAAGCATTCACTTTCGGTTGGTGATTGTCGCAAGGCATTCACTTTCGACTAGCCAGAATCCAAGCCTTCGACATCCAAGACCCCACCCCCCATGGGTATCTGTGTAATCGGCGCCAACAATGGCGCAGGACTGAGTCGCGACCTGCGCCTGATAGCGCAGACCCTGTCCGCGGCCGGATATGAAGTCACGACCCGGCCGTTGGGCCGCGGCAAGTTGCGCAAATGGGTGCGCCCCTGGCTGGTGCGTGCCGGCAACCTGGGACGGCGCCTGCGTGGCTTCCCGCCGCCTTACCGGATCAACCTGATGCTCGAGCACATCCGTCCGGAATACCTGGATCAGGCTGATTGCAATGTGCTGATCCCGAATCCCGAGTTTTTGTCATCCAAGGATCTGGCGCTGTTGCCCAGGATCCACCGCGTGCTGACCAAGACCCGCCATGCCGAAGTCATTTTCCGTGGGATGGGTTGCGCAACGTCGTTCACCGGCTTTACCAGCGACGATCGCTGGCAACCCGAGGTGACGCGGCGGCGCGCCTTCTTCCACCTGGCCGGGCGCAGTGGCGCCAAAGGCACCCAGGCGATCCTCGAAGCCTGGCGTGCGCATCCCGAATGGCCGCCATTGACCGTGGTCCAGAGCGCGCACCGGGCCCAAATCGGCACCCCTGCGGCCAACATCGTCCATGTGACCGGATATCTGGACGACGATGAACTCAGGCAGTTGCAGAATGCGCACCGTTTCCACCTGTGCCCGTCGGAAACCGAGGGTTTCGGCCACTACCTGGTCGAAGCCCTCAGCACCGGTGCCGTCACCCTGGCCACCGATGGCGAACCGATGAACGAACTGGTCACCGCGCAACACGGGTTGCTGATACCGGTGGCGCGCATGGCGCGGCGCGGCGCGGCCAGGACCTGGCTGGTGCAGGCGCGGGAGATCGAATGGGCGGTGCAGCAGGCACTCGCGCTGGAGGAAGCGGATTGCGATTCGCTGGGCGCGCAGGCGCGCAGCTTCTTCAGTGAAAGCGATCAGTCGTTCCGCGCTCGCCTGGTCGCCACCGTGCACGGACTCGAGCAGGACCTGGACGCCGCCGCGTTCAGCGCCGCCCAGCCGGCACCCGCAGCCTAGCGAAGGTGCGCAGCTTGAGGGTGTCCAGGCGCATGGCCAGCGGCCCGGTCCCACGCCTCGCGGCGAGCGCGCGTGCGGCGGCGGGCATGCCCGAGCGATACAGGTTCTTCAGCAGGCGCCTGGCGGGCACCGAGTGCAGCAGGGCATCGTCGCACTGGTCCAGATAGGCGATCAGTTCGTCTTCGTCGAAGGCGCGATGGAAATTGAAGAAACCATGCAGGCCGAAAGTGGCGTGGCCAGGATCGATCGCTTCCCAGGAGAAGCGCCTGGCCAGCTCCAGCGGTGCGAAGCGGATGCCGAAGCGAGTTTCCAGTTCGTCGCGATAACGATGGCAGATGCAATGGTCCTCGGGATGGGTCTGCGGCGTATCCATCGCACGCAGCGCATCGACCAGCCGGCGCGAGCGCAGCGAGAAGCCGCCGTTGCCCACGCTGCCGTCCTTCCACGGCGCGCCGACATAGTCGTAGTCGAGGAACCGCGGATCCCATTGGCGGGCGTCGGTGAGGAAGCCGTCCCATTGCACGACCAGTACGTGGCTGCCGGAAAAGCTTTCCCCCAGCTGCTTGACCATGAACCGGGAGTATTCGGCCACGCTGGAAAAGTCCCCGATGGCAACGTGGCGCAAGGGCGCGGGCAGGTTGTCGGCGCGCGGGCCCAGCAGCAGGCTTTCCTTGAAATCGGCCTGCTGCAGGCAGCGCTGCATCGCCTGCACTGCCAATGCAGTGCGCCGCGTTTCCACGCACAGCAGGCTGACTTCGCGCAGGTCGAGCTTGCCTGCGTTCATCGCTGCGCTCCGCAAAGGCGAGGCAGTCGCCTCACCAGCGCAGCCTCTGCCGTGCCAGGGCGTGGCCCAGCTGCGCGTACAGGGCGCGGGCCTCGGCTTCAGGCAGGAAGCGGATCCGCAACGCGGGCGCCAGGGCACTGGCGCCGGCCGTATCCAGCCACAGCGAAGCGGTGCCGCAACGGCGGTCCAGCGGCGAGCGGGTCAGGCGCAAGGCCTGCAGCTTGTCGATTTCGGCGAAACGCCAGTAGCGCGACCACCAGCCGCTGCGCACAACGACCAGGCGTTCATCCACGGCATAGCCTTCGCGCCGCGCGCGTTGGCGCGAGGCATGGAAGCCCCATGGCAGCCACAGCAACGGCAGCAGCGCCCACGCGTCGGTGAAGCGCAACAGCAGGCCCACCGCAAGCAGCACGCAGAGGATTGCCATCGGCAGGAACAACCGCCACCACGTGCCCGCCGCCAGCGCGGTCCATGCGCCGCGCGGCCATTGCGCATGCGGTAGCAGGTGGCGGACCAGCGCGTCGCAGGCCTCGGGCGTGGCGATCGGCGCCACTTCCCTGAAGGCGCGGTGGTCGCTCTTGCCCATTTCGGCGACGGCGGTATCGACCTGCAGGCTGCGGCGTTTCAACAGGCGATGCAGGAAGCCTTCGTGCAACGTCCATGACTGGATGCGACGGCGGGCGACGCTGGTGCGCAGCTTCGCCAGCAGTCCACGTTCCACCGTCAGCCGCTTGTGTTCCTCGCTGAGCAGGAAGCCGTGGTACTGGATCAGCGCCAGCGCCACCGAAAGCAGGCGCAGCAGCACTATCGCCAGCAACACCATCGCGATCACGGCCGCGGCGGTCGTCATCCAGCCCAGTTGCAGGTGGCTGGCGTAACCGAAGAACTCGCGACCGGTTGTCTCGAAGAAATTGGCGACCACGCGGTCGGGGAACAACTGCCAGGCGCCGCCGAAGGCCGCCGCCACCACAACCATGCCGCGATTGGAAACCAGGCCCAGGCGGACGACTTCGGCGCTGGGCAGCGACAGCAGGTTGTCGACAACGCTGGCCGGTGCGCCGGCATCCGGCAGTTGCCCGCGATGCTTGATCAGGTCTTCCAGCGCCAAGGCCTGGTCCAGCCGCAGCACCCGCATCTGCGCCTCGGGTTTCTGACCGCCGGCCGATTCCAGCCTGACCTCGGCCACGCCGAACAGACGGTGCAGCAGCGACTGGTGCAGGACCACGTTGTGGATGCGCGAATAGGGAATGTCGCGCAGGTTGCGATGCAGCAGGCCATCGCGGATGCTCAGGCCATCCCTGCCGATGCGGTAGCGGTAGGTGAAGTACTGCAGCAACGAAATCGCGACCAGCACGCCCACTGCGACCAGCGGTCCGATCCCGGCCCAGAAGCCGCCCGCGCCACCACCGCCGAAGACCAGCAAGGCCAGCAGTGGCACGATGAACTGCTTCAGTTGCTGGACCAGCACGAACAGCCATGACCACGGATGCAGCCGGCGCTCGGTTTCGTTATCCACGGGAGCGGCGTCCTGCATCACAACGCGTCGTCGTGGTCCAGCTGGCGCGACAGGCAGTCGCGCAGGCGCTCGGCATCGTCGCTGTCCAGCCCGGAAACCGCTACCGCGGCCATGCGCGTGCCGGCGGTATGGATCACCAGCGTGGCCAGCCGGAGCCCGCGCTGCAATGGGCCGCGCTTCAGGTCCAGGTGCTGGACCCGCGATACCGGCACCCGGCTTTCGGTCTGCCACCATCGTCCCTGGCGCAGGGCGAAGCCGTCCTGGTCCAGCTTCCACAAGGTCCGCCGATGGCGCTTGACCCCGATCCAGGCGCCGAATGCGGCTCCCAGCAATCCGCCCAGGGGCGCCACCAGCCAGGGCGTGCTGAAATCGCTGGCCACCGAAAGCAAGCCTGGTCCGAGCATGGCCGGAATCGCGAAACCGATGGCGTTGCCGAGTGCGGCGAGCCTGGCTCCACGCACAGGCAGGTGTTGCCAGTCAGTCGTCGGTACGGCGCTTTCGTGCATGTGGGCGGGCGGGGCCACGTCGGCAGACAACGGCGCTTCGGGGTCGCTCATGTCGGGGTTGCTTCCTTGTAGGGATTGGGTTCGCCGCTGTTCGGCGGGCGAACGGTGAATCGCTTGTAGGTCCATTGGTACTGGGCTGGGTCGCGACGCGCGACGCGCTCGACGGCGGCATTTAGGGCGGTAATGGCAACCACCGGATCGGGGTCCGCCACCTGCGCCGACGCTGGCTCCACGTGCAGGGCGAAGTCGAGGTTTGGACCGATGCGTTCGCACCAGGCCAGCAACACCGTGGCCCCGGTGCGTTCGGCCAATCGCGAAACCAGGGTCATGGTCAGCGCCTGCACGCCGAAGAACGGGGCGAATTCACCGTCGCCCTGCTTGGGTTGCTGGTCCGGCAGGATGGCGACCGTGCCGCCGTTCTTCAGTACTTTCCACAGTTGCCGCACCGCCGGGCCTTCGGCGCGCACCTGCCTGACGTTGTCGGCGCCGCGCACGCGTTGCAGGAAGGCGTCGCCCACCGCCGATTCGGGCGGGGCATAGACGAACGCGATCGGCCCGCGTGAGGACAGCCACTGGTTGAGCAGTTCCCAGTTGCCGAAATGCGGCGCGACCACGATCAGTCCATGGCCGCAAGCCAGCGCCGCGTCATACAGGTCCTGGCCATGGAGTTCGCGCAGCCGGGCCAGGTTGCCGGCGGGCGGGCGGGTCCAGAAGCGCAGGGTTTCCAATGCCTGGCGCGCGGTGGTCCGCAGGATCCGCCGGTGCAGTTCCTCGCGCTGGGAGGGCAGCAGTTCGGGATAGGCGAGTTCCAGGTTGCGACGCGCGACCTTGCTTTCGCGCGCGTCCAGTCGCCGCCACAGCCAGGCCAGGGTATCGGCCATGCGGCGCAGCCAGGGCCAGGGCAGGGAAGTGAGCAGGGCGGTGGCGCGGTAGAGGACGGCGGCGGGGAAGTCGGGCTTCATCGGGCGGAGTGTAGCGGGCAGGCGAAAGCGGGCGGGCAGTGGAGAGGAGCGAGGAGTGAGCGAAAGCGGTTACGCTCTGCTTCGTTCCTCACTTCTCTCCACTCGCTCCTCGTCCCATGCTGTCCCTTATCCAGCGCGTCACCCAGGCCTCCGTCAGTGTCGAGGGCCAGACCGTGGGTGCCATCGGCCCTGGCCTGCTGGCCCTGGTCGCAGTCGAACCCGGCGATGGCGAGGCCCAGTTCCTGCGCATGGCCGAACGCCTGCTGGGTTACCGGGTGTTCGCCGACGAGGCGGGGAAGATGAACCGGTCGCTGGCCGATACCGGGGGCGGCCTGCTGCTGGTCAGCCAGTTCACCCTGGCGGCCGATACCCGTTCCGGCATGCGCCCCAGCTTCACCGCCGCCGCCCCGCCGGAAGAGGCTGAACGCGGTTACAACCGGCTGGTGGCGATCTGTCGCGAAAAACATGCCCCAGGGGTGGAAACCGGGCGCTTCGGTGCCCATATGGTGATCAGCCTGGTCAATGACGGGCCGGTGACCTTCCTGTTGCGGCCTTGAATCAGGGTTCGGATGGGGGGTCACCACTGTCGGCACGGAAACCCGGGCCGGTGGGCGCGTTGCGGCGCGTTCAGCACCAAAATAAGGCCAAATCCCCGGCGGCGCAGTATAATGCCGGGTTCCCCATTCTCCTATCCGGTGGCGCAAGCACACATGGCCAACGAACGTCCTGCCCAACAATCCGACATCAAGCTGCTGATCAGCAAGGGCCTCGAACAGGGCTACCTGACCTTTGCCGAAGTCAACGACCACCTGCCCGACGACATCGTCGATGCGGAACAGATCGAAGACATCATCGGCATGATCAACGGCATGGGTATCGAGGTGCACGAAGTCGCGCCCGATGCCGAAACGCTGCTGCTCGCCGGCAACAGCACGGGCAACCGTGAAGTCGACGACACCGCCGCCGAGGAAGCCGCCGCGGCGCTGACCCTCGATACCGAAGGCGGCCGCACCACCGACC
>JBOHXX010000073.1:0-11926 GCA_050737675.1 Pseudoxanthomonas sp. | reverse complement strand
ACAGGGTCGGGTCTTCGGCCACTTCCGCATCCAGGTTGTTCTGCAGCATCCGGTACGGCGCCTCGCTGAGCCATGACTTGCAGCTGAGCTGGGTACCGCGCGGGGCGCGGATGACGCGGGAAGGATCGTGGCGGGGATCGGACATGGTGGGAATCCAGATGCAGGTGATGGACCATTATCCGTGGGAGCGCCGTCCCGGCGCGAGCTTTCGCCTTGTTGGGTCGGCAAAAGCTCGCGCCGGGACGGCGCTCCCACCAGGTCGCACGCATGGCAGACTTGGCCGCATGCACCGCCCTGCCCTGACCCAGCTGTCGATCCTGCTGTTGCTGGCCTTGTGCGTGCAGGCCAGCGCGAGCATGGCGCCACGGGCGCGCGTGCTGGTGTTCACCAAGACCACGGGCTGGCATCACGACTCCATTCCCGCCGCGGTTGCTGCGTTGCAACGGCTGGGCGCGCAGGAAGGCATGCAGGTCGAACAAAGCGAAGACGCCGCCGTTTTCAACGCGAACAACCTGAAACGCTATCGCGCGGTGGTGTTCGCCAGTACCACGCTGGACGTGCTCGACGCGCAGCAGCAGGCAGCAATGGAAAGCTTCGTGCGTGCAGGTGGCGGGTTCATGGGCATCCATGCCGCCGCGGATACCGAATACGACTGGCCCTGGTATGGCGAACTGGTGGGCGCGTGGTTCAAGAGCCACCCACCGGGATTGCAGACTTCGCGGGTGTTGTTCGAAGGCGAGGAAGCCGATGCACCGAAAGACTGGATGGTGACCGACGAGCTGTACAACTACCGCAGCAATCCGCGCGAACGCGTGCAGGTGTTGGCCACGGTGCAGGAAGCCGATTACGACGGCGGCACCATGGGCGCGGACCATCCGATCGCCTGGTGCCATGCCTTCGACGGCGGACGCGCCTGGTACACGGGGCTGGGGCACGACATAAAGCTGTACCAGGATCCGGTGTTCCTCGCCCAATTGCGTCGCGGCCTTGATTACGCGACGGGGATCTCGACGCATTGCTGAACCCGGAAACGCGAACGCCCGGTCATGCCGGGCGTTCGGACAAACGGGGAAGCGAAGATCAATGCACCGCGGGATCCAGCCGGCGCAATGCGTCACTCAGGTCGATGGCGCCGGTACTGTCCAGGTCGCCCTTGGTGTAGGAGCGGCCGCTGGCATTGACGCACTTGCGGCCCTTGCCGTCGGGACGCGGCGCCAGGCGCGAGCCGGTTTCCTTCAGGCAGCTGCGATCGGAGACATCGCCCTTCTTGGCGACTTCATCCTTGGGTGCGGGCTGGGCCGTGGTGGTGGCGCTGGAAGCCGGCGCGGCCGGATTCTCGACAGGATTCGGGGTCGCGCTTTGGGCCATGGCGGACATGGACATCGCGGACAGGGCGAAGAAGAGGGCGAGCTGTTTCATGGGGTTCTCCTGCATGCCAAAGGCACGTCGATGCGGGGATGCCAGTAATACGCCGATCACGGGCCAGCGGTCGCAACCGGGGCTTTTGCATTCAGAGCCGCGTCAGTCGCCCGGATCTCCGACCCAGCGCAAGACGCCCGGCAGGGCGCCGGGCGCCGGATGTGACGGTCACTGGCTGGAGACGCTCAGCGGCGCAACACGTCGATGAGCGTCCCCGCGCCAGCCCGATCGATGTCGTCCCTCATGTACACCTGGCCGCCACCGATGGCGCAGCGCTGGCTCGAGCGATCGTCGCGCAACAGGCGGGATCCGGTGAAACGAAGGCAGTTGTCGCGGTGCACGTCCTGGTCCGGTGCGGTGACGGGCATCTCTTCGGCGCTGGCGTATCTGAGACTGCGCAACATCGGGGATCTTTTCACCGCATTGGCTTGCCCGCTCTCTTCGGGTGTGGCGAACCTTGATTTACGCACGACCGGTTGTTTCACCACAGCAGGCTCTAGCACCGGCTCGCCGACCTGCCGACTGGAATCCTGCATGCCTATGCCGGCATGCGCGCCAAACGTCATCGAAGCAGCTAGCAAAGCAATAACGAACGAAGCCCTGTTCATGGTGCTGTCTCCTGGTTGAGGGCTTGTTTGTAATGCTGATATCCAGACCCGTCAACTGGCCAGCAATCCGCTGCCCAACCCTCTTCGGACACATCTTGGCGCCAACCAGGCAGTTCAGGGTTGCGGGCAAACGGACTTTCTTCCCTCGCGGAAGGCCTGCGCCGCCGCGGCATCGGCAGGCTCCGGACGGACGCCGTCGTCGAAGATCAGCCGCCACTCGCCATCCGCTTCACGTTGCCACACCGAACCGTAGCGGCCATGGCGATAGGCCCCGGTCTTCGGATCCTGGTACAGCGCGGGACCGCTGGAATAGGCGGTCCTGCCATCGCCGCCGAGGGTGACCACGGCCGGATACCACTCGAGCTTCAACGAAGTGCCGTCGATGATCCCCTGCCATTCCCGGGTCACGGCTTCGCGTCCGATGGTCGGCTCGCGACTCACGCCGAAGGCCGTGTTGGCGGCGAGGAAACCGGCGAAGGCGACCGGATCGTGATCGGCGACCGACTTGGCGAAATCGAGTTCGCGTTGCCACACCTGGCAACGTGGCGAGTCCGGCGACGCCGGGACTCCGGCATTCGATGCGGTGGAGGAACACAGCGCCAGCGCGGCGAGGCAGACGCTAAGGGGAAGCCGTGTCATGCGCGATACTCCGGAGTCTGCCAAGCTTGGGCCCAACGATACTTGCAACCAATGCCTATGCACTGCTCATTGTTCCGGGCCGCGTGGCCGGCCGCTTTGCTTTTTCTGGCGGCCTGCTCGACCACATCGCCCCGGTCTTCAACCTCCGCCGCTTCCATTGAACCCGCACCCTTGGTGCTGATTTCCATCGATGCCCTGCGCGCCGATTACCTGGGCAAGGGCGACACGCCCAACCTGGACCGTATCGCCAGCCAGGGCGTCCGCGCCGAATGGATGAATCCATCCTATCCCGCGCTGACCTTCCCCAACCATTTCACCCTGGTCACCGGCCTGCGTCCGGACCATCACGGCGTAGTCCACAACACGATGCGCGAAAACGGACTCGGCGATTTCAGGGTCGCCGACCTGGAAGCCGTGGGCGACGGACGATGGTGGCAGGCCGAACCGATCTGGGTGGGCGCGGAGAAAGCGCACCTGCCCACCGCGATCTGGGCCTGGCCGGGCAGCGCAGCGCAGATCGACGGCGTCCGCCCGACCCGATCGAGGCCGTACGACGAATCCATTTCCGCGGCGCGACGTGCCGATGAAGTCGCCGCCTGGTTGCTGGAGCCCGCGACCACGCGTCCACGTTTCGCCTCCCTGTATCTGGAAATGGTGGATGGTGCCGGCCACGACTTCGGCCCCGATGCGCCGCAAACACGTGCGGCGGTGCGCGAAGTGGATGCGGCGATCGGCCGCCTGCTCGATGCACTCGCCAGCAAGGGACTGCTGGACCGGATCAACCTGATCGTGGTCTCCGACCATGGCATGGCCACGGTGGCGTCGGGTCACGCGATAGACGTGGAAGACATCGTGCCGATGGCCGACGCGGCGGTGATCAGCGTCGGCCAGTCGGTCGGCATCGCTCCGCGCGAGGGACGCATGCACGCGGTGGAACAGCGTCTGCTCGGTCGCCACGACCATTACCAGTGCTGGCGCAAGGGCGAGCTGCCGCCGCGCTGGCATTACGGCAGCAATCCGCGCGTGCCGCCGATCATCTGCCAGATGGACGAAGGCTGGGACGCGCTACCTGCAGCGACCATCGCCAAGCGCGCGCCTGGCGCCACCCGTGGCTCGCATGGCTACGACCCGGTGTTGCCGTCGATGCGAGCGACCTTCATCGCCCATGGTCCGGCCTTCCGCAAAGGCGTGGTGATTCCGGCATTCGACAACGTCGATGTGTATCCGTTAATGACCCGCTTGCTGGACATCCCGTCGCGCGCGAACGATGGCGATATCGCGCCGTTGCTGCCGGCGCTGCAGACCGAATGAGAATCGATCTCCATCTTGTGTGGGAGCGACGTAAGTCGCGATGGAGTATCGTTGCTGTCGATTTCGCGACTCGCGTCGCTCCTACAACCGGTAATCCCATCATTCCGGCCTGAAGCATCGATGTCCGAAAACGGCGAGTCAGGCCGTCATGACGGTGCTAGCCTGCACCCATGGTTTCCGACACCGCGACCTCCCTGCCCGATCCGCGCGTCTGTGAACAGGCGCGGCTGAGTCGTGATGCGCGCTTCGACGGACTGTTCTTCACCGCGGTGAAAAGCACCGGCATCTATTGCCGCCCGGTCTGTCCGGCGCCTTCGCCCAAGCCTTCCAACATCACCTATTACGGCAACGCCGCAGCCGCCGAGGCCGCGGGTTTCCGCCCGTGCCTGCGTTGCCGTCCGGAGCTTTCCCCCGGCGACGGCGCATGGCGGCGTGGCGATGAAGTGGTGGCACGCGCGTTGAAGCTGATCGACCAGGGCATGCTGGCCGAACAGCCACTGTCGGCACTGGCCGAACGCGTGGGCATCGGCGAGCGGCAGCTGCGGCGGTTGTTCGTGGATCGCCTGGGTGCCGCGCCAATCGGCGTGCATGGCACGCGTCGCTTGTTGTTCGCCAAACAGTTGCTGACCGAGACCGCGCTGCCGATCACCGAAGTCGCGCTGGCCTCCGGCTTCGGCAGCCTGCGTCGTTTCAACGCCACGTTCCTGGACGCGTACCGGATGGCCCCGCGCGACCTGCGCCGACAACCGCTCGCTTCGCAGGAAGGAGTGATGACCCTGCGCCTGGGTTATCGACCGCCGTACGATTTCACCGCGATGCTGGATTTCCTGCGTGGCCGCGGCCTGCCCGGCGTGGAGCAGGTCGACGAGCACGGCTATGCGCGAGTGATCGGGCCGGCACCGACGCCGGGCTGGCTGCGGGTCAGCGCATGGCCCGGCGGCGAGCATGCCCTGAAACTCGAACTGCGCGGCGTCGCGCCGACGCGCTTGCTGGAGGTGGTCAACCGGCTGCGACGCATGTTCGACCTGGATGCGGATCCGGATGCGATCGCCGCGGCGCTGTCGCATGACAAGCGCTTGCGCCCGTTGCTGAAGAAGCGTCCCGGCCTGCGCCTGCCCAGCGGCTGGGATGGTTTCGAGATCGCGATGCGCGCGATCATCGGCCAGCAGGTCAGCGTCGCGGCCGCGCGTACTTTCACCGCCAGGCTGGCGCAGGAATTCGGCGAAGCCCTGCCCATGAAATTCGCGCCGGGCCACCAGCACCTGTTCCCCACGCCCGAGGCGCTGGCCGATGCCGACCTGAGCCGCATCGGCCTGACCCGCACCCGCGCCGACACCGTGCGCACGGTCGCGCGTGCGGTGCGGGACGACCACGTGGACTTTCGCAGCGAACGCACGCTGGAAGAATTCATAGCGCGCTGGGTCGCCCTGCCCGGCATCGGTCCTTGGACCGCGAACTACATCGCCATGCGCGCACTCGGCCATCCCGATGCATTTCCCGCCGACGACCTGGTACTGCAGAAGGCGGTGCCGACCGACGGGACGCGGATGACCGCGAAGGCGTTGACGCTACGCGCGGAAGCATGGCGGCCGTGGCGCGCGTATGCGGTGATCCACTTGTGGAAGGATTCGATGACGGCGCCGAAAACCAGGGACTCGATTGTAGGAGCGGCGTGAGCCGCGAAGGCAGTCGCTGCAAAGCTTCGCGGCTTACGCCGCTCCCACAACCACCTATGTTGCAGCGGAGGAATTACCGATGATCTTCTACCAATACATCGACAGCCCGGTCGACCCGTTGCTGCTTGCGGCGAGCGATGAGGGCCTGCACCTGATCGAATTCCATTCGCCACGACACCCGATGGCGCGCTTGCCGGAATGGCAGGAAGGCAGCAACGCGATACTGGATGCGACACGCACACAGCTGGACGAATATTTCGCCGGATCGCGGAATGACTTCGACCTGCCGCTGGCACCACGAGGTACCGTGTTCCAGAAGGACGTGTGGCGGACCTTGGCCACGATCCCCTACGGCGAAACCATCAGCTATGCGCAACTCGCGCGGCGCGTGGGCAAGCCGACCGCGATGCGCGCGGTGGGCGCAGCCAATGGACGCAACCCGCTGCCGATCGTGCTGCCTTGCCACCGCGTGATCGGTGCGGATGGATCGTTGACCGGTTTCGGCGGTGGCCTGCCGACCAAGCAGTTCCTGCTGCAGCTGGAAGGCGCGTTGCCGCAAGGCGATCTGCTGGCCTGATGTGCCTGACCTTTGCCTGCTCCCTTGCGCGCAGCGCAGGGGAGGATTGAGGAGGGGTGCTGTTGATGTTGCTTGCCTTCCATCAAGTACATCGATACCCGAGCAACCCCTCCCGACCTCCCCTGCTGCGCAAGGGAGGAGGTAGCAGCATCCGAGCAAGCTCGGACCTACAAGGAAGGCTCTCGCCTTCAATCGGCGAGCAGCGCCTGCAGGGTCTGCCGGTATCGCGCCGAAATCGAATCGCGATCAGGGTGTCGCCCATCGGCGACCACGCGCTTTCCGCCCACATGCACTTCACGTATCGCGCTGCGGTTGCCACTGAAGATCCAGCGATCGATTGCGTCGCCTGCCTCCACACCGGCAAAGATCGGCGCATCGGTATCGAGCACCACGTAATCCCCTTCCCCCGCCTGGCCGGTGGACTGGCCGGCGCTGGCGAGGACGCCACGCAGCAGTGTTTCGCCAACGCTGCTGGAGTCGGCGCTGACCGCGATATTGCGGTGACGGGTGACCAGCCGCTGGCCGTATTCCAGCCAGCGCAGCTCCTCCACCGGCGACACCGAGATATGCGAATCCGAACCGATGCCCCAGGCCCCGCCCGCATCGAGATAAGCGCGCAGCGGAAACAGGCCATCGCCCAGGTTGGCCTCGGTGGTCGGGCAGATCGCCACGGTGGCGCCACTGGCCGCGACTTGTTTGGTTTCGGCATCGGTCAGGTGGGTGGCATGGACCAGGGTCCAGCGCGGATCGACTTCGAAATTCTGCTGCAACCACTCGACCGGCCGCGCGCCGCGCAGGGCGAGACAGTCCTGCACTTCGCCGATCTGTTCGGAGATGTGGATATGCACGGGTGCGTCCGCCGGCAGTGCCGCCAGCACCTCGCGCATCGCCGCTTCGGGCACGGCGCGCAGGCTGTGGAAGGCACAGCCGATGCGCAACGACGGGTTTTCCTCCGCGCGCAGGGTCTGCAGCAGTCGCAGGAAGCTCTCGACGTCATGGCCGAAGCGCTGCTGGCGCGTCGACAACGCACGACCATCGAAACCACCAGTCATGTACAGCACCGGCAACAGGGTCATGCGGATGCCCGTGTCGCGCGCCGCCGCAATCAGCGCGCGCGACATCGCCGCCGGATCGGCGTAAAGCCTGCCGTCGGGCGCGTGGTGCAGGTAATGGAATTCGCAGACGCTGGTGTAGCCGGCTTCCAGCATTTCCACGTACAGCTGCGTGGCCACGGCGTAGGTGCTGTCCGGATCCATGCGCTCGGCGAAGCGGTACATGGTTTCGCGCCAGGTCCAGAAACTGTCCTGCGGATGGGTCTGGCGCTCGGCCAGTCCAGCCATGGCGCGCTGGAAGGCATGCGAATGCAGGTTGGCGATGCCGGGAATGACCCAGGTGCCGGCGGGAAAAGCGGCGGCGGCATCGGCTGCCCAGCCTTCAGGTGTCCACAACTGCGGTGCTTGGGTCTGGCTCATGCCCGCATTCTCGCCCGACTCCCACGGGAACGCGACTGGCCTGCGTCTACAATCCGAGTATGGGCACGAATCTCGAACCTCTGTGGGATGGATTGATCACAGGCGTCAACCTGGCGACGCTGGAAGGCGACGCCGGTTACGGTGTGGTCGAGAGCGCAGCACTGGGCTGGCGCGACGGCCTCATCACCTTCGTTGGCCCGCGCTCGCAATTGCCGGGAGCCGCAACGACCCTGGCGCGTGAAGTGATCGAGGCCGAAGGCGGCTGGATCACCCCGGGCCTGGTCGATTGCCATACCCACACCGTGTTCGCGGGCGATCGCGCCGGCGAATTCGAGCAACGCCTGCAAGGAACGAGCTACGAGGAAATAGCGCGCAACGGCGGCGGCATCGTTTCCAGCGTGCTCGCCACGCGTGCGGCTAGCGAGGACCAACTGTTCGACCAGTCCCTGCCCCGCGCCCGCGCCCTGCGCGACGACGGCGTGACCACCCTGGAAATAAAATCAGGCTACGGCCTGGACTTCGATAACGAACGCAAGATGCTGCGGGTCGCACGGCGGATCGGCGACGAACTGGGCATCGCCGTACGCACGACCTTCCTGGGTGCGCATGCGCTGCCGCCAGAATTCGCGGGCCGTGCGGACGAATACATCGATGCGGTCTGCGAATGGCTGCCACGCCTGCACGGCGAAGGCCTGGTGGATGCGGCGGATGCTTTTTGCGAACGCATCGGATTCAGCGCTGCGCAGACGCGACGCGTGTTCGAGGTTGCGCGGACACTGGGATTGCCGGTCAAGCTGCACGCCGACCAGTTGAGCGATGGCGGCGGCGGGTCGCTGGTCGCGGAATTCGGCGGACTGTCGGCGGACCATGTCGAACACACTTCCGAAGCCGGCGTGGCGGCGATGGCCGCGGCCGGCACCGTCGCGGTGCTGCTGCCGGGCGCATACCACTGCCTGCGCGAAACCGTATTGCCGCCACTGGATGCCTTCCGCCGGCATGGCGTGCCGATGGCCGTGGCCACCGACTGCAATCCCGGCACATCGCCACTGCAATCGCTGCGCCTGGCGATGTCGCTGGCCTGCACCCATTTCCGGCTGACGCCCGAGGAAGCGCTGCGTGGCGCCACCATCAACGCGGCACGCGCACTGGGATTGCATGACCGTGGCATGTTGCACGTGGGCATGCGCGCGGACTTCGCGTGCTGGAACATTCGCCAGCCTGCCGAACTGGCTTACTGGCTGGGCGGCAATCTGTTGTTCGCTTCCTATTCCGGCGGCAAGCGCCTGTCCTGACCCCACAAACGAAAACGCGACGCCAGGCGTCGCGTTTTGTGCTTGACCGGAACGAACCGATCAGCCGGCTTTTGCCACCGTCTTCTTGGCCACGGCCTTCTTCGCCGGTGCTGCGGCCTTGGTGATGGTCCGCTTGGCGGCGGGGGCGGCAACGCCCACGGCGGCCTTCACTACATGCTTGCGTGCATTGCCATAGCTAGCGTTGGTGCGCTTGCCCTTGGCGGTCTTGCGATCACCCTTACCCATGATTTGCTCCTGATTCGACTGCTGCGCCTTGCGCGCGAGCCGCAAAGCCTATCACGCAGGCCTCAATGCGCACAGCTGGCATCGTGTACGTGCCAGTGGTTGAGGCGCAGGTTGACCACGTGGGCCAGGCCCACCAGGGTCCCGCCCAGGGTCATGACAATGGCGTGCAGCACCACCGAGCCATGGTGGACAGGCGCGTACAGCACCCCCAGCCACAATGTCGCCAGACCGACCAGCAGCAGGCTGAGTGCGCGGAACGCGCGGTGACGGCGATAACCCCAGAGCAGGCTGAACAAGCCCAGCACGGTCACGAACACGACGAAACCGCGTTCGAAACCATCCCCCAGCCACGTCGACAGCCCCAACGAAGGGATCGCCGCCAGCAACAGCGGCGTCAGCGCGCAATGCACGGCGCAGATCATCGAGCCGGTGGCGCCGAAACGATCGAGCAGGTGGCGGAAGCGGAAATCCATGGGCATCAGTATGACTTTTGGGACGGGTCGTATTCCATAATTGAAATATTATAACATCTGCATCGAACTCTCCAGCCCCCACGGACCCCACCATGACCCCACGCTCGACGCCCCCCCGCCGCAGGCTCACCCTTGCCCTGGCCTTGATCCTGTTCCCAACCGCGCTCCCGGCACTTTCCTGGGCCGCTACCGCAGACAACGCAGACGCTGCTGGCACCGACCTGGATTCGCCGCCTTCCGATACCCGCCACGCCGATGCGAACCCCAAGGATCGCCATGTGAAGGACCTGGACGGCGTCGTCGTCACCGCCAGTCCCTTGCGCGACTCCGCCGACGCCTTGAGCAAGCCGACCGAGGTACTGGCCGGCGAACGCCTGGACGAGGACCGTGCCGCCAGCCTGGGCGAAACCATTTCCAGCCTGCCCGGCGTGCAGAGCTCCAACTTCGGCCCGGGCGTAGGCCGACCAATCCTGCGCGGCCTGGACGGCCCGCGCGTCGCCGTGCTCAGCAACGGCCTGTCCACCCAGGACGTCTCGACCATCAGCCAGGACCACTCGCCGGCGGTGGAATCGTTCCTGGCCGACCAGATCGAGGTGCTGAAGGGCCCCTCCACCCTGCTCTACGGCAGCGGCGCGATCGGCGGCGTGGTCAACGTCGTCGACGGACGCATCCCCGAAGCGCCGATCGCCGACAGTTTCAGTGGCCGCGCTGAGGCGCGCTTCGATGCCGGCGACCGCGACGGCAATACCGTCATGGCCCGCGTCGACGGCGGCAACGATCGCTTCGCGTTGCATGCCGACGCCGTATACCGCAACGCCAAGGACTACGACACACCCGAGGGCCGCCAGCCCAATTCCTTCATCGACACGCATACGGGATCGATCGGCGGTTCACTGTTGGGTGACTGGGGTTTCATCGGTGTTTCGGCGGCGCGCTTCGAGGACGATTACGGCAATCCCGGCGAACCGGGCGACCTGGCTGCGGGTGAGCGCGGCGTGTGGCTGCGCATGCGCCAGAACCGTTATGACCTCAAGGGCGGCCTGACCGATCCCTGGGGCGAAGGCAGCGGCCTGCGCTACAGCTTCGGCCATACCGACTACAACCATGTCGAGTTCGAAGGCGACCAGGTCGGCACCACCTTCAACAAACAGGCCAACGAAGGCCGCGTGGAGGCCTCTTTTGCTTTCGGCAACGGCTGGCAAACCGCGGCGGGCTTGCAGGGTGGCGCTTCCACCTTCGAAGCGACCGGCGAAGAATCCTTCGTTCCCCGTACCGACACCCGTTCGCTCGGTCTGTTCGGCGTAGCGCGCAAACAGTGGGATGCCTTGCAACTTGACCTGGGCGCGCGCGTGGACAAGATCGAATACGACCCGGAAGCGCAGGCCTCGCGCGATTTCAAGCCGGTCAGCGCCTCGCTGGGCGGCGGCTGGAAGTTGAACGAGCGCTGGCGCCTGACCGCCAACCTGGACCACGCCGAACGCGCGCCGGTCGAAGAGGAATTGTTCGCCGATGGCCCGCACATCGCCACCCTTGCCTATGAAATCGGTAGCGCGGATCTGCAGAAGGAAGCAGCCAACCAACTGGAAATCGGAGCGCAGTACCGGAACGACTGGGTCGATGCGAAGGTATCCGCCTACTACAACCGCTTCAACGATTTCATCTACATCGCCGACACCGGCGAGCAGTGGTACTGGGAGGAAGAAGACCAGTACCTGCCGATCCGCCAGTGGACCCAGGCCGACGCGCGCTTTCACGGTTTCGAAGGCGAAGCCACCTTCCACCTGGCCGACAACGAAACCGGGGCCTGGGACCTGCGCGTCTTCGGCGACACCGTGCGCGGCACCCTGGCCGATGGCGGCAACCTGCCGCGCATCGCACCTTCGCGCCTGGGCACGCAATTGCGCTGGTCCAATCTGTCGTGGCGCGCGTCGCTGGGCGCGACCCGTTACCAGAAGCAGGACAAGGTGGCCACAGGCGAAACGCCCACCGCCGGCTACACGCTGGTCGATGCGCACATTGCCTGGCACCACGACAACGACGATACCGCTTGGGAAGTGTTCCTGGACGGCAGCAACCTCACCGACCAGGCGGCGCGCGTGCACACTTCGTTCCTCAAGGACAGCGTGATGCTACCGGGCCGCAGCGCATCGTTCGGGGTTCGCGTGTTCTTCTGATCCGCAGACCGCGGGACCGAATCGAGGACGGCCGCCGAC
>JBOHXX010000072.1:0-11929 GCA_050737675.1 Pseudoxanthomonas sp. | reverse complement strand
CTCCTACGCCGATGCGCTTGTTCGAATCCGTCAAAGGAGAATGAAATGAAACGCTACCTGGTCCTCGCGCTGCCCTTCGCACTGGCTGCCTGCGCCAAGCCGCCGCAAGGCGAACCGGCGGCGCCGCCCGCTGTGGAAACGCCAGCGATCGCCGCGGCCGATGCACCTGCGCTGTCCGCGAACCACTGGCGCCTGACCGATGCGAAGACCGCGCAAGGCCAGCGCATCGATGCGCTGTTCGTCGATGCGGACAAGCCGGTGCAACTGGATTTCGTCGATGGGCGCGTGGGGGTGGGCAACACCTGCAACCGCATGGGCGGGTCGTACTCGGTCGCCGGCGATGAACTGAAGTTCGACCGCATGGCCTCGACCCTGATGGCCTGCACCGACGCCAGACTGATGGCCCTGGACCAGGAAGTCGGCAAGCGCCTGGAAGGCGGCTTGAAGTTCGCACAGTCGGCCGACACGCTGACCTTGACCACCGCCAGCGGCGACGCGCTCACCTTCAGCGGCGAAGCCACCGCCGACACCCGCTACGGCGGCCCCGGCGAAACCGTGTTCCTGGAAGTCGCCGCGCAGACCAGGCCCTGCAGCCACCCGCTGATCCCGGACAAGCAATGCCTGCAGGTGCGCGAGCTCAAGTACGACGACAAGGGCCTCAAGACCGGCACCGACGGCGCATTCGGGAATTTCTACCAGGACATCGAGGGCTATGCGCACGAGCCCGGCATCCGCAACGTGCTGCGGGTGAAGCGCTACACGATCAAGAACCCGCCGGTCGACGGCAGCTCACTGGCGTATGAATTGGACATGGTGGTGGAATCGGAAATCGTGAAGCCCTGACCTGCCCGGCGATTGGTGGGGCGGCTAGGTTCGCCTCACCACGTAGGTGCCGGTGATCGAGTCATGCCAGGCGCGCCGCACGTCATCGTCGCTCAGTAGCAGCGAAAGCGCATTGAAGGGAATCAGGCGACACAGGCTTCGCAGCAGGCCGCGCGCGAGCGTGATGCGTCGTCCCTGCGCATCGACCACCCGAGTGCCGGTGACCAGTTTGCCCAAGGTAAATCCGAACAAGCCCTCCATCAACGCGTAGTAAGCGAGGAACACGGCGTACGTGATCGCGTAATCGGTCAGGGTGTCGATGTTGTCGATCCATTCGGCCACGACCTCATCGCCGAACA
Organism: Pseudoxanthomonas sp.; assembly: GCA_050737675.1. Classification (GTDB taxonomy): domain Bacteria; phylum Pseudomonadota; class Gammaproteobacteria; order Xanthomonadales; family Xanthomonadaceae; genus Pseudoxanthomonas_A. The sequence goes on along the minus strand of JBOHXX010000072.1, from coordinate 10,748 downwards.
GCAGCGCCAGCATCGTGGCGAGGGCGATCAGGCCCAGCACCACCAGCTTGTCGACCAACCAGTTGAAGAAACGCCTGGCCTTGGGAGCGGGTTCGACGCTGTGCACCAACGGCGTGTCGATGACCTCGGTCGATGGATTTCGGTAGGGATCTCCCGTCTCCACGGGCTGAGGTTACTGGCCCGCGTGCAACGAATAGGTGCCATGTACCAGCGCCTCGCCCAGTACATGGCCGTGCATGGCGCGGAACACGTCGGAGGCGCTGAAGCGTTCCGGCAGCGGCAGCTTTTCCACGTCCAATGCGAACAGGCGGAAGAAGTAGCGATGCGTGCGCAGATCGTTGAACGGCGGGTACGGGCCGTCGTAACCGTAGTAATCGCCGCCCATGCCGGCATCGCCGGCGAACCAGCCGGTGTAGTCGTTCAAACCCTGGCGTGAGCCTGCCGGACCCGGCGGCTTCCGCTTGCCTTTCGCGGTGATGCCATCGCTGCAACTTCCCGCGGCAATGACCCGCGACTCCGCGGCGATATCGACCATCGCCCAGTGGATGAAGTCGCCACGCGGCTGCTCGACCGGGATTTCCAGGTCATCGCGGCCGACCGTTTCCGGCACCGTCGGCGCATCCGGATCGATGCACAGCAGTGCGAAGGACTTGGTGCCTTGCGGCACCTCGTCCCAGGCCAGGTGCGGATTGTGGTTGCCCGCGAAGCCGGCGGCCTGGCCCATGGCGAATCCGGCGGGGATCGGGGTTGCGTTGTCGAAACTGTCGCTCCAGAGACGCATGCCGGTTTCCTTGTGGTGGGGGGATATCTCGTGGCGGGATCGATGTTGCGGTCGTATCAGTTTTCGGGATAACCCAGGCGCAGCGCGACCGGGGTGAGCATGGCGAACGGTTCGGCGAGCACCTGCGCATATTCGCGCCAATGCCCGGCCGGGAATCGCAGCGGACCGGTCGAGGCCGGCGCCGGCCACTTCAGCTGCATGGCCTCGGCAAGCGCATCGGCGGCGGCCTGCGGATCGTTTTCGATCAGGTCGGTACGCAACACCCGGTTGGGATACCACTGTTCCTCGACCAGGCTGGCGACCTGGTTCAGCGCGATGGCCAACCAGCCCGCCGCGCGTTGCGGCGTCGGCATGGCGAATGGCATCGCCGTGCCGAAAGCCAGCCACTCCAGCAGCATGTCGCGCGGATCGCGCACCGCGATCATCAACATGCCCTCGCGCAGGTGCGGGCGCAGCGCCAGCAGCAGGGAGTTGTCCCACCACGGCAGCCAGTCGAACACATGGCCGTTGCTGATGCCGCGCGCCGGCAGGGTTTCGCGCCACTGCCTGACCACGGCCTCGCCGGAAACACGCCCGGAAGCCAATGCATCGACTACTGCGTAATCCTGCAGTCCGTCGCGCGGAGGCGTGGCCCCGAAGCGATCGCCGCGGAACGGTTCCGCCGCCGCTCCCATCACCGCGGCCAAGCGCTCGACGCCGGAGCCCGGCGCGCCCCACAGGAACAGGGTCATCGCCGGATTTGACGGCATCTCGCCCAGCGCTGGCCACTGCGCGGGGGGCGCACTGGTCGGTGGCAACGGTGCGCGCCCGGGCGCGGCACCGGCATGGAACCGGGTCCATGAGGCCAGGGCTTCCGCACGCAGCCCGGCGCGATCCTGGGCCAGTCCCAGCCAACCCTGCAGGGATTGCCGCCGCGCCGGGTCCGTGGCGCGCGCACTCCATGCCTCGATGCGTTCAATCGCGGCCTGCGGTTCCTTGGCCAACAGTCGGTCCAGCAGGTAGACCTGCGCAGCGCCTTCGTCCGGGTCCAGCTCCAGGATGCGATGGGCCAACGCTTCGGCAGCGGTGCTTTCGTCGAGCCTGGCGTGCAGGCCCATCTGCGCCGTCAGGGCCACGGTGGAACCAGGCATCTGCGCTACCCAGCGCTCGAGCAGCGCACGCCCGGCTTCGCCCAGCGGCTCTATCGCCAGCCGCGCCTGCCACAGTTCGACGGTTTGCGGATGGGTGGCCAGTGCCGCCTCCAGCGCATCGCGCACCTGTGCCTGCAGTGCGGGAACCCGGCCGATTTCGACCAGCGCGGCCAGCGTGCCGCGATCGTCCGGCAGCTGCGACAAAGCCTGCAACAGCAAAGGCAGTGCCTGCCCGGGCTGGCCGGCGGCCAGGCGCAGTTGCCCGGCGAAACGATGCAACGCCGGATTGGCGTTCCCGCCCAGCAACGGAACCAGTTCCTCGGCCGCCTCCGCCGGATGTCCCTGCCGGCGCATCAGGTCGGCGATCAGCGGACGCAGGTTCGCCGCCGGGATTTTTTCCAGCAGCCCGCGGAACGCCTGCTCGGCGAAGGCCCAAAGGCCTTTTTCCATGTAGATGAAGCCGAGCGTGTAACGCAGCTGGGTATCTTCGGGCTCGCGCTGCAGGGCGGCGGACACGATCTTCAGCGCGTCGTCGCCCTTGCCGCGGCGCAAGGCCAGCATGCCGTCGATCGCAGCCAGCTGCGGATGTTCGGGCGCGACCCGGGCAGCCAGTCGGCTGAGCCGTTCGGCCTCGTCCAGGTCGCCGCGACCCAGGGCCAGCTGCGCCTGCATGGCATAGGCGTCGAACTGGTTGGGGTCCAGCCCGCTGGCCTGGGCCAGCGCCGACCGGGCCGCTTCATTCTGGCGGGCGCCGACCAGCAGGCCGGCATGGGCGACATGCAAACCGGCATCTTCGGGGGCCAATGCGATCGCCTGGTTGATGCTGGCCAGCGCCGCTTCGGGCTCGCCATTCTGTTGCAGGGCCGCGGCCAGCCAACGATGCGCTTGCGGATCTTGCGGCTGCGCAGCCGCCAGTTCGCGCGCGGTAGCCAGGGCTTCGCCGGTCGCATTGCGGCGCAGGGCTTCGATGATTTTGTCGTACATGGGAAAGAAGTGCCGGATCAAACTCCCATTGTAGCCTCGCGTCTTTGTAGCTCCGCCCCTCGCCGGGCTCAGGAACCTAACGTCAACAGGCGCTCGGTCACCCAGCGTTCGCCAAAGCCATCGCAGGCCGCGTTCTCGATGAAACCGCAATGCCCACCCCAGCGCGCGGTCTCCAGGTGAGCCGTTGCGGGCAGCTGCCAAGCCTGGAAATCGGCGAAGGGGATGACCGGATCGTCCTCGGCCATGAGGATGTCGGCCGGTATGGCCAGTTGCGCCAGCCGGTCGCCGGCGATGGAATAGCCTTCGAAATACGCATCGATGGTGCCGAAGTCGGTATGCCGCTCGACCATCCAGCGGGTCAGCTCGCGCACGCTCTTGGCCAGGGTTTCGTCGTCGTAGTTGTGGCGCTCGGGGAACAGTTCGCGCTTGCGCTCCAGCGAATGCCGCCACTTGCGCTGGAAATACCAGTGGTACAGCGGCAGGCCTTCTTCCATGCCCATCAGCGAGGCCGACGGATCCAGCACCGGGCACACCGCGACCACCCGCTTCAACGGCAACCCGGCCTGCGGCGCGCGCAGGGCCAGGCGCAGGACGAAGTTGCCGCCCAGCGAATAGCCGGCGGCCACGAACGGCCGGTTGGGGAAGCGCCGCGCAACGTCGCCCGCCGCATTCACCACTTCATCCAGCCGGTTGGAGTGGAAGATCTCCTGGTTGAGATGGTGGGTGTTGCCGTGGTCGCGGAAGTTCAGCCGCACCACTTCAAAGCCGGCCTCGAGCAGGCGCGCGGCGGTCATGCGCATGTAGCTGGACTCGGTGCTGCCTTCCCAGCCGTGCAGCAACAGGGCCAGGCCGCCGCCGGTCTTGCCCGGCACCGCGCTGTGCCAACCCTGCAGGCGCACGCCGTCGCCGCCGTCGAAGATGTGTTCGGTGGTGACCGCACCGGTGGCATTGAGCGCGCGCAGGCCGCGGCGGCGGCGCAGGCCGCTGGAACTCAGCACCGATTGCAGGTGCGGGTTGTGCAGCCATTTGGGCGGCTGGTAATCGGCGGCGGTCAGCATGGGACGGGTGCTCCACGGGAATGGAATATCGCGTCAATCGCCATCAGGCGTCGGCGTCCATCGCGGCGAGGATCCGCTCGCGCGCCAGTTCGGCGATCTTGCTGCGGCCTTCCAGTTCGCCGGCCGCGATCGGGGCCAGGAAGCAAATATCCGCGATGCGCGCGGGTTCGCCGAGCAGGCGCATGAAATTGGCGAAGAAACTTTCGCGGGGGCCGAACGCCACCACCGTCTGCGCATTGCCGCGCGGGCCGTAGCGCAAGGCGACCGGCTGTATCGGCACGCCCGCTTCCACCGCCGGCTGGAAGATCCGCGCATGGAACGGGCCCACTTCGCCGCCATCGCGCGTGCGTCCTTCGGGAAACACACCCACCGGGCGCCCGTCCTGCAGGCGCGCGAGCATGGCGTGCATCACCCCACCCATCGATTCCTGGCTGCCGCGCTGGTGGAAGATGGTCTCGCCGCGCGCCGCCAGCCAGCCCACCAGCGGCCAGCCGCGGATTTCCTGCTTGGCCACGAAGCCCATCATGCGCTGGCTGTGCAGCATCTCGATGTCCACCCAGCTGACATGGTTGGCCACGAACATCACCGGATCCGGCAGCGGCGTGCCGATCCGGCGCAGGCGGAAGCCGAAGATCCGCATCAGCCCCGCCGACCACAACTTGACGGCGAGATGCTCGATGCGCAGGCCGCGCACGCGCAGGCCCGACCACAGCGGCACCATGCTCAGCAGCACCAGCGGCAGCAGCACGACGATGTGGATCAGCAACAGGGGAACGCGATACAGGTAACGGAACGCGCGCCCCAGTCCGCCGCCGGAGCTGGCGCGAGGCAAGGGGGAAGTCATCCGCGCACGATACCGGATGGGTCTGGAGTTGCGCCACTAAAGGCGGAACAGCCGCCACCGTTCCGGATCCGGTTACGCCGCCCCACACTCCGGCAGCCAGACGGAGCGGCTGTCGTCATACAGGAAGCCAAACCTGAGCAATCCATTCTGCTGATAGGAAATAGTGCGCACTGCGCCGAATTTCCTGAGCTCAAGCAGCATCGGGCCACGGTCCTGTTCCCACCCCTCATGGGCCGCGGACAGGTCCGCGAACGTGGGTCGGCAGGAATGGCGCTTGATGAACCCGTCCGCATAGGCATCGGACGCCTTTGCCACTTCGTTGCGGGCGGTCAATGCAAAGGCGAGCGCTGCCATGCAGATCATCGGCAGTACCGAGGCCGTCGATCGCTTCCTGGCCGTCGCGACCCGGGGGAGCGAAACAACTGCGATGACCAAGACAATCCCGGCAAGCGCATTCTGCAGAAGTTCCGCATCCAGCCACGGCCAAAGCAGCATCGCGATGGCCGCGAGCGCATGCAACAGGCCGTTCCTCACCCCGCCGGCACCACCGCCAGGGTGATCCGCGAGATGCACACCGGCTTGCCGGCTTCGTTCTCGATGCGGATTTCCCACACCTGCGTGCTGCGGCCGACATGGATCGCGCGCGCAGTGCCGGTGACGATGCCTTCACGCGCGGCGCGCAGGTGGTTGGCGTTGATCTCCAGGCCGACGACCATTTCCTTCGCGTTGTCCACGCACAGGTTGCCGGCCATGCTGCCCAGGGTTTCGGCCAGCGCGACCGAAGCGCCGCCATGCAGCAGTCCGTAGGGCTGTTTGGTGCGCGCATCCACCGGCATGGTCCCGCGCAGCCAGTCGTCGCCGGCTTCGGTGATGCTGATGCCGAGGTTTTCGACCAGCGAACCGCGGGCACGGTCATTGATGGCGTCGATGTCGACCGGATTGCGGAAAGCCATGCGCAGTACTCCTAGAGAATGGGGACCAGTCCGGCGCCGAACGCGGTCAACAAGCGCGTGTACAGCCACTTGGGACCAACGTTGACCTCGGGGAAATCGCCCACCGACACATAACAACGATGGAACGCGGGGTCGTTGGCCGCGACCGGCACCGGACAATCCGGGCCGGGCTTGAATTCGTAGCTGGTGGCGTAGCGCCAGGGCCACAGGTCGAACAGCGGCAGCGCCTCGGAGACCTTGCCCAGGCTGTAGTCGAGTCCCGACAACACCGGCGGCTTGGCCCGCGGCGCGATCACCCAGGAATTCTCCGGTGCCATGTCGTGGCGGATGCTCGCGGCCAGGGCCTGGGCGAAGGCGGGATCGTCGATGATCACCGCGCTCTCGGTGTTGTAGTTCTCCGAGCGCGGGTCGAAGTTGTGCGTGCCGATCACGCCGATGCGCTCGTCGATCACCATCGACTTGGCGTGCAGGCCGAGGCGCACGCCGGCGCGCTTGAGCGGCAACAGCCTGGTGGCGGCGCCGCTGCTGAGGAACGAGGGCCGCGACTCGGTGCGCTGCAACCGGCGGGTGGTGCCCCTTGTCTCCCTCCTGTCCCTCATCTCCCTCGCGCTCCTCGATCCCGTCGCTCCCGAAGACGGACCGGGCGAACCGGAGGGACCACGGGAATGTTCTTCCCCATCCATCGCCAGCGGGCCATTGGGCATCAATGCTGCATAGTCCACCGGTGCATCTTCAGGGAACGGCTTGAACTCGTAGATGCGGAAGCCGAACTCGCGCAGGTAGCGGCGCTTGTATTTGAACGACATCGAATACACGACCGCGTTGTCGGTCGCGGCCAGGCTGTTGGTGGAGACGATCACCTGCGGCGGCGGCTTGCGCTGGTGCAATGCCCTGAACAGGTCCTGGGCCGCATCGGACATCACCAGGTAGGGGGTCTGGATCAGCACTTCCGATTGCGCGCCGTCGATCAGCGTTTTCAGTTCCGGCACCGCCGGGGCCGCGCCATCGGGGCGTTCGCGGCGATGCTTCTGCGGCAGGTCGGCGACGTACTTCACCACGCCCACCGACATCGCCTGCTGGACCAGGCGTTCGCGCACCCGCTCCTCGTCATTGGCCTCGGCCGACAGCGCCGCTACCCGGTCGGGACGCAGGAAGTCCGCCGGCGGCATGCCCGGCGCCCCTTCCTTGAGCAGTTTCCGGCCGACGTCGTTCAAGCGTTCCACCGGCTCGCTGCGGCGCGCGTTCCAGAACGCCTCGAAATTGACCGCCATTTCCCGCGCAGCCGGCCCCGCCACCAGCACGTCGCGGTCGCGGAAATTGTATTCCGCGTCCCAGTCGTAATAGTCGTCCTGGTAGTTGCGCCCGCCGGTGATGCCGACCGCGTCGTCGACCAGGATCAGCTTGGTGTGCATGCGTTGGTTGAAGCGGCGGAAGCAGCACAGCACGCTGCCGGCATAGTCGAAATAATTCAGCTTGGCCTTGTGGAAGCTGGGGTTGTAGATGCGGATCTCGAAATCCTTGTGCGCGCTGGACAGCGCGGCGAGGATGCGCAGGTCGGGGATGGCGGAGAGCTGGTCGATCAGTACCCGCACCTTCACCCCGCGTCGCGCCGCGGCCAACAGCTCGTCCAGCACCAGGCGCGCGCTGTCGTCCTTGTCGAAGATGTAGGTCTGCAGGTCGATGCGGCTGCGCGCGCTGCGGATCAGGTTGATGCGCGCCAGCAGCGCGTCCTGGCCACGGTCCAGGATCAACGCATAGTGGCGCGGCGACTGCGCGGTCGATTCGGACTGCGCGCGGTCGCCCAGTTCGCGCAAGGGCGATGCCTGCGCGCAGGCATCGGCGGCACTGCAATCGATGACCTGCGAGCGCGCCGCCTGGGCGATGGACGCGGCACGGGTGCGCTGGGTGTTGGACAAACCGGCGCAAGCGCCGCACAACAGCGCCAGCGACAGCACCAGTCCGCGCATCAATGGGTTCAAGCCGGGATTCAAGGCGCCGCCCCGGGCTTCAGCCGCGCCCGCAACACGAATACCACCCGGTCGCTGATCGCCATCATCCAGTCATCCATGTCGTAGTCGCTGCGTCGCACCGCCCCGGTCGCGACCACGTCGCAATCGAAGGCAGGGTGCGCGCAGGTGGAAGGCGCCACGGTCAGCGTCTTCGGCCGCGTGATGCCGCGGATGCTGAGCTCGCCGGCCAGCGGCCCGCCGTGCCTGAGCGTTTCCGGATCGTACGGCCGGGACACGAACGCGACCACCGGATAGCGTTCGGCCTCGAAGAACCGGGCGCTTCGGGTCCACTCCGTATAGCGGGGATGATCGATGATCTCGACCGACTGGGTGAACATGCGCAGGACCACCTGGTGGCGGCCATCGGCCAGGTGCTTCACTTCGCCCTCGTAACGCGGGAACACGCCTTCCAGCTTCATGCCCCAGCGCGTGCGCAGCTCGAAACCGAAACGCGAGGTGGCCGGATCGAAAGTTTCGGCCGTGCCCGCGTACGCGGGCCACAGGCAAAGCAGGAGCAGACCGCATAATCCCCAACGATTGCCGCCGGACATTGCGGGCGTCACGGCCACCAGAAAGCGGAAAGGGTGGCGATGCCCGGTTCGATGGTCGCGTCCATCGGCAACTTCAGCACCACCACCGACGAAGTCGGCATGCCGCGGTAATCGCCGGTCTGGCCGCTGTGCATCAGCGCGGCGAGTCGTTCCAGCCCCGGATTGTGCCCGACCAGCAACAGCCGCTCGGTCTCGCGGCTGGCGTCGACCAGTCCAGCCAGGATCCCGGGAGTGGCTTCGTAGATGGAATCCTCCAGACGCTGTTCGACATAGCCGATCGCGCCCAGCACCGCCTCCAGGGTTTCGCGCGAACGCCGCGCCGGGGAACACAGCACCCGGTCCGGCACCAAGCCCTGGGCGGCGAGCCAACGCCCGGCGGCTTCGGCTTCGGCCAGGCCTTCGGCCGACAACGGCCGATCCAGGTCCGATTCGCCTGCGGCTGCAGGTTCGGCATGCGCATGGCGCAGCAGGATCAATTCACGCATGGCATCCCTTCAGTTGGTAGGCCCAATGCCGGGCTCAGGCTTTCTTGACCCATTTCAGCAACGGATCCCAGTCGGCCTGGTGGTCGCGGACCTGCGCCGAGCGGTAATCGAACAGGCTGCGGCCCAGGCCGGCCAGGACCACATACGCCTGGGTATCGCGCAACTGCGCGACCACCGGGTAAGGCCAGGTCTTGAGCATTTCCACGGCCTGCTGTGAGGTGTTGGTCCAGGGTTTGCTTCGGTTGACCACCAGCCCCACCGGCAGCTTGCGCTTGTGCACGCGCGGGACCTTGGACAGGGAATTGAGGAAGCCCACGGTGGCTTCGATATCGAGCGCCGAGGGCAGCACCGGGACCACGATCGCGTCGGCATGTTCGATGAAATGTGCGAGATCCTCGGCCATCGAGCCGGCTGGCGCATCGATCACCACGCGTTCGGCGTCTTCCGGCAAGGACGTGCGCCAGACCCGTTTGCGGCTGGCGTCGATCGGCAGCACGGCGCTTTCCAGTTCGGCGCGACGCTCGGCCCAGCGGCTGGAGGAATGCTGGGGATCGGCATCCACCAGCACCGTGCGCTTGCCTTCCAGCGCGAAATGCGCGGCCAGGTTGGTGGCCAGTGTGGTCTTGCCCGCGCCACCCTTGGAGCTGGCGACCAGAATCGTCTTCATGCGCACGCCTCGTTATCGGGGAACCGGCAGGGTACACCGGGGAGCGGGGGAGAGGCGAGGGACGAGAAGTGAGAAGTGAGAAGTGAGAAAAACGGGCGGCAAAATCCCGGCGCCCGCCAGCAGCAGGCCGGAGCCCGCTCCCCTCACTCCTCGTTCCTCGCCTCCCGCCCTTTGCTATCGTGCGCGCTGCCATGGACCCGGACCGATCGTGACCGAACTGCAGGACCTGACCGCGCTGATCCGCGCCAACACGCCGTTGATCGTGATCGAGACCCAGGACGAGGCGCGTATCGTCGAAATGTTCCGCCAGGCCCTGTCCCAGGTCTGGCGCGCGCTGTACCGCTGGTCGATCACCGAGGGCCTGCGTCGCATCGACATGGACCGCGAGGACGAGGCCGAGGGCCCGCCCGACGCCAGCGCCGCGTTACAGGCGATGAAGCAGGCCGAACAGCGCGGCATCTACCTGCTGCTCGATTTCCACCCCTACCTGGGCTACGCCAGCAGCCAGCGCCAGTTGCGCGACATCGTCCAGCGTCGGCATTGCCAACCGCACGTGGTGGTCCTGGTCGGGGCCAAGGTCGAGCTGCCACCGGAACTGGAAGCCATCGCGGTGCGCTTCAACCCGCGCCTGCCCGACGCCAATGCATTGCTGAAGATGGTCCGCGAGGAAGCCACCGACTACGCCCGCGAAAACGGTGGCCGCCGGGTCGAAGCCGACGGCGAAGCGGTGCAGCAGATCGTGCGCAACCTGCAGGGCCTGAGCCTGACCGACGCGCGACGCATCGCCCGCCAGTTGATCTACAACGATGGGGCGCTGAGCAACGCGGACCTGCCGCAGTTGTCCAAGCTGAAGTTCGAACTGCTCAACCGCAGCGGTCATCTGCATTACGAATACGACACCGCGCGCTTCGCCGATGTCGCCGGCGCCAGTCGCCTGAAGCGCTGGATCGAACAGCGCCGCGAATTCTTCGTCTCCGGCAATGCGCCGGCGGGACTGGATCCGCCCAAGGGCATGCTGCTGCTGGGCGTGCAGGGTTGCGGCAAGTCGATGCTGGCCAAGGCCACCGCCGGTGGTTTCGGGGTGCCGTTGCTGCGCCTGGATTTCGGCACCCTGTACGACAAGTACCACGGCGAAACCGAGAAGAACCTGCGCAGCGCGCTGGCCTCGGCCGAACAACTGGCGCCTTGCGTGCTGTGGATCGACGAGATCGAGAAGGGCCTGGCCGGCGGCAGCGGCGAAGGCGATGGCGGCGTGTCGCGGCGCGTGCTCGGCTACCTGCTGACCT
>JBOHXX010000071.1:0-12079 GCA_050737675.1 Pseudoxanthomonas sp. | reverse complement strand
GAACGCGCCGAAGCTCTGCCCGGCGGTGCCGCGGAAGCGCAGGTTCAACGGTGCCTCGCTCATGCCGTGGTTGCCGTGGGCGCGCGCAATGGTGCCGGACAGGCGCGCGCCGATCGAGCGGTCGGTGTTGTGGATCAGGAAACGCTGTTCGCCGCCGGATTTTTCCGCGATCGGTTTGGCCATAAGACCATCGAGTTGCGTGGCCAGGCTGTCCGGCGATTCGTACAGGCGTTGCGCGGCGCAGTGGCCGCTGTCCTGGTGGACCTGCTTGAGCAGGCGCGACAGGTCCACGTGCACGCCGGGTCGCGGCGACACCTCGAGTTGCTGCAGCAGGTCGGTGCGGCCGACGATCTCGTCCAGCGAACGCACGCCCAGGTACGACAGCCACTGCCGCACTTCCTCGGCCAGCAGGCGGAAGAAATTCTCGACCCGCTCGGGCAGGCCGGTGAAGTGGTTGGCGCGGAGGAATTCGTCCTGTGTCGCCACGCCGGTGGCGCAGTTGTTCAAGTGGCAGATGCGCAGGTACTTGCAGCCGAGCACGATCATCGGCGCGGTGCCGAAACCAAAACTGTCCGCGCCCAGCAACGCCGCCTTGACCACGTCCAGCCCGGTCTTGAAGCCGCCGTCGGTCTGCAGCACGGTGCGGTCGCGCAATTGATTCGCGACCAGTGCCTGGTGCGATTCGGCCACGCCCAGTTCCCACGGCACGCCGGCATAGCGGATGGAACTCAACGGACTCGCACCGGTGCCGCCGTCATGCCCGGAAATCGTGATCAGGTCCGCACCTGCCTTCACCACGCCGGCAGCAATCGTACCGACGCCGGCATGGGAAACCAGCTTCACCGAAATCAGCGCAGTCGGATTCACCTGGCGCAGGTCGAAGATCAGCTGCGCCAAATCCTCGATCGAATAGATGTCGTGGTGCGGCGGTGGCGAGATCAAACCGATGCCCGGCTTGGCGTAACGCAGCCGCGCGATCAGTTCGTTGACCTTGTGGCCGGGCAGCTGGCCGCCTTCGCCGGGCTTGGCGCCCTGCGCGACCTTGATCTGCAACACTTCGGCGTTGACCAGGTATTCGGGCGTTACCCCGAAGCGTCCCGACGCCACCTGCTTGATCTTGCTGCGCTTCTCGGTGCCGTAGCGCACGGGGTCTTCGCCGCCCTCGCCGGAGTTGCTGCGGCCACCCAGACGATTCATCGCGATGGCCAGCGCTTCATGCGCTTCCGGCGACAAGGCACCCAGGCTGATCGCGGCGGTGTCGAAACGGCGCAGCAGGTCGCCGGCCTCGGCGACTTCTTCCAGCGGCGTCGGTGTATCGGCTTTCTTAAGCTCCAGCAGGTCGCGCAATGCGGAAGGCGGACGCGCGTGGACGAAGTCGGTGTATTTCTTCCAGTCCTCGGGCTCGCCGGTGCGGCTGGCGTGCTGCAGCGACATCACCACGTCCGGGTTGTACATGTGGTATTCGCCGCCGTGCACGTATTTCAGCAGGCCGCCGATCTCCTGCTTGTGCAGGTCGTTCCAGGCGTTGCGGCTGAGCTGGCGTGCTTCCACGTCCAGTCGCGCCAGGTCGACACCGCCGACGCGTGAAGCCGTATCCGGGAAGCACAGGTCGATCACGTCCGGCTGCAGGCCGACGATCTCGAACAACTGCGCGGCACGGTAACTGGCGATGGTGGCGATGCCCATCTTCGAGATGATCTTCGACAGGCCCTTGTAGATGCCCTTGCGGTAACTGCGGCCGATCTGCGCCTGCTCGCCGCCTTTCTTGATATGCAGGATGCCGCGCCGGCCCAGGTCGAACAGGGTCTGGTAGGCGAGGTAGGGATACACCGCGGTCGCGCCGAAACCCAGCAGGCAGGCGATATGGTGCGGGTCGCGCGCGGTGCCGGTTTCGATGATCAGGTTGACGTCGCAGCGCAGGCCCACGCGGGCCAGGTGGTGATGCACCGCGCCGGTGGCGAGCAGCGCATGCACCATCGGCCGTTCGGCCACCGGATAACGGTCGCTCAGCAGCAGCATGACGATGCCTTCGCGCGCAGCCTGTTCGGCTTCGGAGCAGATGCGTTCGATGCCGGCCTTCAGGCCTTCCTCGTGCGAATAGGACAGGTCGAGCAGCCGGTTCTTCTGGTCGTACGGCTGCATCTTCAGCAACTGCCGCAATTTGCGCTGGGACAGCACCGGCGAGTTGAGGATCACGTGGTTCACCGTCTCCGGGCCCGCGTGGAAGATGTTGGTTTCCCTGCCCAGCTGGGTGGTCAGCGACATCACGCAGTCTTCGCGCAACGGATCGATCGGCGGATTGGTGACCTGGGCGAAGGCCTGGCGGAAATAATCGTACAGCGGGCGCGTCTGCCGGCTCAGCACCGCCATCGGCGTGTCGTCGCCCATCGAGCCGGTCGCTTCCTGCTCGGTCTCGGCGAGCGGACGCAGCACGAACTCCACTTCTTCATTCGTGAGCTGGAACAGCTTGTGGTAGCTGCGCAGGGTCTTCTCGTCGAACGGTTCCTCGACCAGCGACGGATCGATCAGTTCGGTCTGCAGGTAGGTGACGCCCTGCTGCAGCCACTGCTTGTACGGCGCGCGACCGCGGTTGATGCGGTCGATGGCCTCGCTGTCGAGCAGGTCGCCGCGCTTGAGGTCGATGGCCATCATCTCGCCGGGACCGAGCTTGCCCTTGCGGGTGATGCGTTCGGCCGGCAACTCCCACACGCCGGCTTCGGAAGCGACCAGGAAATGCCGGTCGGAAGTCAGCAGCCAGCGCGCCGGACGCAGGCCGTTGCGGTCGAGCATGCACGCGGCGTAGCGCCCGTCGCAGGCGACGATGCCGGCGGGGCCGTCCCACGGCTCGGTGTTGAGGCCGTAGAACTCGTAGAACGCGGCCAGGTCGGGATCCTTGAATTCCAGCGACTGCGTGGCCGGCGGCACCAGGATGCGCAAGGCCTGCAGCAGGTCCATGCCGCCGGCCACCAGTAGTTCCAGCATGTTGTCGAGGCTCTGCGAATCCGAACCATGCATGGAGATGACCGGATCGAACTCGGCGATGTCGAAACGCGGCGTCTTCCACACCTTGCTGCGCGCCTGCGCCCAGCGGCGGTTGCCTTCGATGGTGTTGATCTCGCCGTTGTGGGCGAGCAGGCGGAACGGATGCGCCAGCGGCCAGCGCGGCAAGGTGTTGGTGGAGAAGCGCTGGTGGAAGACCACCGCGCTGGCCGCCAGGTCGTTGCGCTGCAGGTCCGGGAAGAAGATGGAGAGCTTGTCCGGCAGGACCATGCCCTTGTAACCGATGGCGTGGGGGGTCAACGTCACCACGTAGAAATCAGCGCTGTCGCGCAGGCGCTGCTCGGCACGGCGACGTGCCAGGAACAGCGCCAGCGAAAAGGCGTCGTCGTCCTGGCCTTCGCCGGCATCGACGAAAATCTGTTCGATGCGCGGCAGGGTGTCTTTCGCCAGCTGCCCGCAGACCGAATCGTCGGTCGGCAACACGCGCCAGCCGCGCAGCGTGGTTCCCGCACGCTGCAATTCTTCTTCGAGATATGCGCGGCATTGCGCGGCCTGTTCGGCACCATGTGGCAGGAACACCAGGCCAGCGGCGTAGCGCGCGCCGATGGAAATGCCGGCGTCCTTCGCCAACGCACGCAGGAACACGTCGGGTTTGCGGATCAGCAGGCCGCAACCGTCGCCGGTGAGGCCGTCGGCGGCGACACCACCGCGATGGGTCATGCGCGACAGCGCGGCGATGGCGGTATCGACCAGCGAACGCGAAGGCTGGTCGTCCAGTTGCGCGACCATGCCAAAACCGCAGGCATCGCGCTCGTCGTTGGGATCGTAGAGTCCCTGGCTGTGGCTGGGGTCCATCGTGTTTCAACCGGATAAGGCTGGGCGGCTCACGCCGATCAGCGAAGTGACGGCGACACCGCACCCTGCGCAAGCGGCGCTACTGGAATGTCTCCGGAACCCCGACTAAAACACAGATGTTGCGGTGCCGCAACACGGCTCGACGCGCAGTCCGGTAGTTGCATCGGCAACTGTTTTTTCTTCCCCGGATTCGGCCAGGCAAACAACCGATTCGTACTCTCGTGGCCTGCCGTCAGGGGCCGTCCGCCGGCAGGATCAAGCCGGGCCGCGAAGCGGAGTCGGCCCGGATGAATTGCCAGATGCCAACTCCGACACTGGCACCAGTTGATCCTCGACCGGATCAAGAAGGATCTCGGGAAAGTACTCGATGATCGAATCGACGACATCCGCTTGCGCTGCCGGATCAACCGATGGAAGCCTGAAAGCAGCGGCACGCGCTTCGGCGCTTTCCCACTGGGCGTAGGCGTACCAGAGACCGTCGTTGCCACGATGAAGGCGAGAACCGAGACCGCCCCGCTCGGAACGGATAAGCATGGTCAGCCTCGACCAGGCGGCAACGTATTTCGCCTCCTTGCCAGGATGAACGCGGGCGCGGTAGATGACGCAGAACCCGAGGCCTTCAATCATTGTCGGACATCCATGGACGGCACATCGACACCTGATGCGTGAACCAAGCTGACCCGCGAAGCGGTTTCGGCTTGGACGAATGGCTATGTTGAATCGCGCTCAACCGGCCAACGCACGAACGCAAAGACCCACAGCATCACGACGTTTACGAAAGGAATGAGTGCCAGTAAAGATAGCGCGCCATGAAACCCGGCCTTATTGACGATACGCCAGAGAGGGACGAGATAACCGAAAACAAAGAACAAGACGATGATCCAGTGCCAGATGCTTAATCCACCCATGTTTTCCCCTTCGTATGAGCTGCATGCCCGGTTGGTACCACTTGACGCCAGAATCAAGCCGCTTCGATGCGGGTCGGCTTGAACGAATTGTTGGATGCCGGCTTCATAGAGCCTCAGATGCCTTCTCTCCATTGATCTCGTACTCAATGGTTGTTCCTGCAGGTGCGCCGAGGCGTTTGAGTTCGGATTTCAGGAGTGGAAGGCCGCTAGTTGGATCGGTCAAATCGACGTCAATCCCAACCCATTCGACGTGCCGCGCACCTTCTTTGTCCGGTTCACTTAATTGACTGCCGCCACCTGTGACCTCTCCAAACCCAGCTTGCTTGAGCGAGCTGTCGAGCGGGTCCTCATACTTCCCGCCCCTGTCGATGGGCATTATCGGTTCAGGAATTTTAACGAAGACAAAGATGGTCGGCTTGCCTGATTCATCCTGCGCATTGCTCTTTGCGGAAGTTTGGCGAGAAAAGAGCAAGAACAGCGCTACAACCGCGGCTAAAGCTAGCAATGTGAAAATGGCCGGCTTCAAAGAACTCTCCTTGGCATCTAACTGCAGTTCGCACTCCCGATCCTGCCCTCCGCATCCAGCACCAGGTTCAACCGGCCAACGCGGAATTCCTTGGTGATGGGTTGTCCCTGGCGCAGCGTACGCACCACTTCGGCGCCCGCTGCATTGCGCGCGGCTTCCACGACTTCGGCCAGCGGCAACTGGCCGATGGCATTGGAGGCCTTGCCGGCGTCGCAATGGGAAGGCGACGCGGGATCGGTCACGGGTTGTGGCGGGACGACCGCGGCCTCGAAGCTCGGTACCTGGGCGCAGGCGGACAGGACCAGCGACAGGACCAGTGCGGAAAACATCGACGGTCGGGACATGCAGCCTGCCTCTTCCGATCGGAAGGAGTGACGTGCTCAGCCGCAGCGGATCGCGGTGACCAGGCCGGCGGCGTCCAGGTCCAGGTTCAGGCGGTTGGCGTTGAACTCCATGGTCACCGGCTGGTCGGGCTTGAGCGTGCGCGCGGTTTCCGCGCCAGTGTCCTTGCGTGCCTGTTCGATATCGGCGTCGGTCACTTTCTTGCCGATCGCCCACTGTGCCTGCGAGTCGTCGCAGGCCGCCGCCGCGGTCGCGGGTTCCGGGGGTGCGGGTTGTGCAGCTTCCTCGGCACGCTGTTCGGATTGCGCGGCCGCCTGTTCCTGCTCGTCCGGTTGTGGGGCGCAGGCGGCCAGGGTCAGGGTGAGCAAGGCGACAACGGGCATCAGGAATCGGGACATGCGGGGCTCCGGAAAATCGATTGGACTGATTCAAGCATCCCGCACCGCACATTCGCAAGGTGTTAACCGGCGATCCACGGGATCCGCCAATGCCTCACTCCACGCCCCATTCCTCAGGGACGTCCGAAGAAGAGTGTCGGGAACAAGTCCGCGTGCGCTAGGGCGCCTCGATGAAGGGCACGGTTTCCTCGCCCATCGCTTCCACTTCCGCCAGCCGCGTCATCAACAGCGACAACGTGACCACATCCTGGTGGTTGTGCGCGGCGACGCGGCGCAGGTTGCGCGCCGATCCACCGCGCAGGTAGTTGAGCCACGCGGCAGGCGCTTCCGAACCTGGCAGGTCGTCCTCGCGCACTATGCGCAGCAGCTCGCGTTCGATCGTCGCCAGCCGGCAGTTCTCCCACACGCCGCGGTAACGGCGGCGGGTGGGGAACAACAGGTCGACGTGGTCCAGCGGCGTGATCGGATCGTCCTTGCGCGCCAGCCGGTAGCGGGTCTTCAACAGCGGCGAGTCGTAGCAGCGGCCGTTGTAGCTGGACAGCACTGTGTCTTCGCGCAGCCAGCCGGTGAATGCGTCGAGCATCGCGGCTTCCGCACCCAGCGTGGTGATCAGCAGTTGGCGCACGCGCAGGCCGTCGCCGTGCCAATCCGCCGCACCGATCATGAAGGCGCGGGTGCCGGTGCCGCCGGCCAGGCCGGTGGTTTCGGTGTCGAAGAACAGCAGGTTGCGCGGGTTGACCGATTCGCCGTCGCGTTTGGCGAAGGCGAGCGATAGGTCAAAAGTGGGGGCGGGCATCGGCAGGAAGGTTTCGATCAGGCGCAGGCCGGGAGAGATTTCCTCGCCGGGGAGGTCGCGGTCCATGGACGTACGCGGTCGTGGCGGCGCAACGACCTTTTCGCGCAATCCCAGTAGTCGCCTCAGCGCATCGATGGATTGGGAAGTCGGCGTTCCGGCCTCCTCCCTTGTGCGCAGCACAGGGGAGGATTGAGGAGGGGTGCTTTTGATCTTGACGTTGCTTCTTAATTCCACACTCAAGGGGTGCGTGGATTCGAAAGGAGCAAGATCAGAATCAAGAGCACCCCTCCCCAACCCTCCCCTTGCTTCGCAAAGGGAGGGGGCAGCAGCACCCGCCTCGCGCTTCAACGCCCGCAACCTCTCAAGCGAAACGCTCACGCCTGCCGCCCTTGTAGGAGCGTTCCATGGGCGCGAGCTTTTGATCTTCGCGCCGTTCCATGCAAGAGCTCGCGCCCATCGGGCGCTCCTACGGAAGGAATCACGCTTCCACCGTTGCCGCCAACAATCCCAACACCTCAAGCGCCAGCGACTTCGGCGTCGCCAGTTGCTTGTCCTCATGCGCCGGCAGCACCGGCCCCACGCAGGCCGGACAACCGGCGATGCAGTCGCAACGCCCGACCAGTTCCCGCGCGCGCTGCACCAGTTCGGCCTGCCGCTGCCACAGCGGTTCGCTCAGGCCGACGCCGCCGGGGAAGTTGTCGTACAGGTACACGGTCGGCACGAACTGCCGGCTTTCAACGAGCGCGCCTTCGACCATCGACACCGTTTTGCCCGCACCATCCTGTGCACGTCCGTTGCCCTTGCCATCCTGCGTCGCAAACCACGCCCCATCGCCATTGCCCACCGACTTCTGCAGATCGCGCGCATCGGCCATCACCGCCACCGTGGCCACCACGTGCAACGCATACGCCGCACCGAGGAAACCATCCAGCGCATCCTGCTTCGATGCGAACGCCTTCAACAGCACCGCCTGCGGCAACTGCCACCACACCGCGGTGGTATGCAGTTCCTGGTCGGGAAGGTTGACCGGTCCGTAGCCGATGTTCTCGTGTGTGTAGTAGCGGATCTTCTTGTAGCCGGCCACGCGCCGGACCACGTGCACCTCGCCGTGATGTGAGTCACCCTCGCCGGCTGCACCACCGTCGAAGCGCTCCAACACCTTCAACTTGGTGAAGTCGATGCTGTCGGTGTAGTAATCGACATGGGTGCGGGTGACGTAGGCCTTGCGGCCCTCCCAGTCCAGCCGTTCGACCTGGTACGGCGTGCTCTGCACCATGTGGATCGAGCCCTCGTACAGGGTCAGCGCGGCGGCGGAGTAATCCACCTCGCACAGGATCACCTGGCGACCGTCGGTCTTGTCCACCACCACGAAGTTGCCGTCGGCCACCGAACGCAGGCTTACCGCCTGGGCCGGATAGCTGTCGGCGATCCACTCCCAGCGCTCGCCTTCGCGATGCACCACTTCGGTTTCGGCCAGCGCTTCCAGATACACGGACGGATCGATCGGGCCGAACGCCTCGCCGACAAGGAACGGCAGCTCGAAGGAACCGCAGCGGATATGGTCGAACAAAATCAGCGGCTGATCCGGGGCGATGCGCGCGTGTTCCGGCGGCGCGTCGGCGAAGAAATCCGGATGCCGCACCACGTACTGGTCCAGCGGTTGCGAGCTGGCGACCAGCACGCCGAGCGAAGGCTGCTGACGGCGACCGGCGCGGCCGAAGCGTTGCCAGGTCGCGGCCACCGTGCCGGGATAGCCGTTCAACACCACCACGTCCAGGCTGCCAATATCCACGCCCAGCTCCAGCGCGGAGGTGGCGATGATGCCGTCGATGTGGCCGGCGCGCATGGCGCGTTCGGCCTCGCGGCGTTCCGTGGGCAGGTAGCCGCCGCGATAGGCGCGGATGCGTGGTGGCTTGCGCGGATCGTGGTCGAACACGTCCTTCAGGTACTTGGTCAGCACTTCCACCATCAGTCGGCTCTGCGCGAACACCAGCGTCTTCAATCCGGACTTGATCGCGATACGGGCGATGCGGTTGCTCTGCGAACGCGCCGACGCGCGCAGGCCCAGGTCGGCGTTGACCACCGGCGGGTTCCACAGCAGCACGTGCTTGTCGCCGGTGGGCGCGCCGGAGTCGGTGATCGCATGCACGCGGTCTTCGATCAGTGCTTCGCAATGCGCCTGCGGGTTGCCGATCGTGGCCGAGCACAGGATGAATTGAGGCGTGGCGCCGTAGAACGCGCAGATGCGCTTGAGCCGGCGCAGCACGTTGGTGACGTGGCTGCCGAACACGCCGCGGTAGGTGTGCACCTCGTCGATCACCACGTAGCGCAGGTTCTCGAAGAACTGCGCCCACTTGGTGTGGTGCGGCAGGATGGCCTGGTGCAGCATGTCCGGGTTGCTGACCACGATGTCGCCATGCAGGCGGATCGCCTGCCGCGCATCGCCGGGGGTGTCGCCGTCAAAGGTGAAGGCCTTCACCCCCAGCTCGCCGGCGCGATTCAATTCCAGCAGCTCGGCCACCTGGTCCTGCGCCAGCGCCTTGGTCGGGAACAGGTACAACGCTTTCGCATTGCCGGTCATCGCCGCGGCCACCACCGGCAACGTGTAGCACAGCGATTTGCCCGAAGCGGTCGGGGTGACGATGGCGACATGCTCGCCCGCCTGCGCCGCCGTCCATGCCTCGGCCTGGTGGCTGTACAGCTGGTCGATGCCGCGCGTCCGCAAGGCGGCCTTCAACCGCTCGGGCACGTCCCCGGGAAGCGGCGCATACCGCCCCTCGCGCCCGGGAATCATGAAATTGCCGGTGATGCGGTCGGCGTAGCGCTTGGACAGCCGCGCCGTCAGCAGGCCGCCATCGCGGCTCAGTTGCCCGTCGGCCAGGGTGGAAAGACGGCGTTCGTCGTCTTCGGTGCGTTTGGCGAGGGCTAGTGCGGGCGGCATGGCGTTCCCCTTTGAGAGCGGGGAGTTCAACCGGAATGTTTCTCACCTGGTGAGATTGGATGCACGGGCATCGAGGGCTGCAGGCCGGGTTGGCTCTCCGATGACCTGAAAAACCTCATGCACAAGCAAAAAAACCTCATCGATGACCGAAAAAACCTTGCGCATGACCGAAATCACCTCATCGGTGGACTGAAAAACCTTGTCGATGAGGTAAAAAACCTCATGCATGACCTGAAAAACCTCACGCGCAAGCAAAAAAACCTCATGCATTGGGTAAAAACGGTCATGCATGACCGAAAAAACCTTGTGCATGGGGTTCGAAAGGCTGATTGAGGCCGTTTGCACCTCAAACGAGGCCCGGCGGCCCCGGTTCCACGGCTTTCGGAGTCGTGGAACCTCCCGGAATGCCGACGCCGGTGACCAAAAGGGGCCGCTAGTTAAACTGGCGCACCTCCGCGGATCCGCCCCATGCTCCGACTCACCGACCTCAAACTCCCGCTCGACCACGACGAAACGGCGTTGCCTGCCGCGATCCTCGCGCGCCTCGGCATCGCCGCGAACGAACTGGTCGGCTTCACCGTCGCCAAGCGCAGCTACGACGCGCGCAAGCGCGGGGCGATCACGCTGATCTATGCGGTGGACGTGGAGACCACGCGGGAGGCGGACATCCTGGCGCGGCTGCAGGTCGATGACGAAGCCGTGGACGGCAAGCTCGGGCCGACGCCCGATACCACCTACAGGCCGGTCGCCAGATCGATTTCCGGGCAGACGTTGCGCCCCATCGTCATCGGCACCGGCCCCTGCGGCCTGTTCGCCGGCCTGATCCTGGCGCAGATGGGTTTGCGCCCGATCCTCCTGGAGCGCGGCAAGAACGTGCGTGAGCGCACCGTGGATACGTTCGGGCTGTGGCGCAGGAAGATCCTCAACCCCGAATCCAACGTCCAGTTCGGCGAAGGCGGCGCCGGCACCTTTTCCGACGGCAAGCTCTACAGCCAGATCAGCGACAAGCGCCACTACGGGCGCAAGGTCCTGACCGAATTCGTCAAGGCCGGCGCGCCCGAGGAAATCCTCTACGTCAGCAAGCCGCACATCGGCACCTTCCGCCTGGTGTCGATGGTGGAAAGCATGCGCGCCGACATCGAGGCACTGGGCGGCGAGATCCGCTTCTCGCATCGTGTCGATGACGTGCTGGTCGAAACGGATGACTCCGGCACGCGCAGGATGCGTGGCGTGGTCATGGCCGATGGCAGCGGGATTCGTGCCGACCACGTGGTCATGGCCCTCGGACACAGCGCCCGCGACACCTTCTTCATGCTGCACGAACGCGGCGTGTTCCTCGAAGCCAAGCCGTTCTCGGTCGGCTTCCGCATCGAACACCCGCAATCGCTGATCGACCGCGCCCGCTTCGGCCCGCAGGCAGGGCATCCGCTGCTCGGCGCGGCCGACTACAAACTCGTCCACCACTGCCGCAACGGACGTTCGGTCTACAGCTTCTGCATGTGCCCGGGCGGCACCGTGGTCGCTGCCGCCAGCGAACCCGGGCGCGTGGTCACCAACGGCATGAGCCAGTACTCGCGCAACGAACGCAACGCCAACGCGGCCATCGTCGTCGGCATCACCCCCGAGGACTATGCCGAGTTCGATCCCAGCGGCAGTCCGCTGGCCGGCATCGCCCTGCAACGGCACTGGGAAGAACAGGCCTATCGCCTAGGCGGCGAAAACTACGACGCACCGGGACAGCTGGTTGGCGATTTCCTGCGCCAGCGCGCGTCGACCGGATTCGGCACCGTGCTGCCTTCGTACACGCCGGGCGTGACCTTGGGCGATCTCTCGACCGCGCTGCCGCGTTACGCCATCGACGCGATCCGCGAGGCGTTGCCGGCGTTCGACAAGCAGATCAAGGGTTTCGCCATGGATGATGCGATCCTCACCGGCGTGGAGACGCGCACCTCTTCGCCGGTGCGCATGACCCGCGGCGTCGATGGACAGAGCCTCAATACGCGTGGGCTGTTTCCCGCGGGTGAAGGCGCGGGTTATGCCGGTGGCATCCTCTCCGCGGCGGTCGATGGGATCAAGGCGGCGGAGGCGGTGGCGATGGAGATGATTGCGGCGGGGTTGGCGCGGGAGGCCTAGCTTCGGCCCCCTCCCTTTTGCGCAGCAAAGGGGAGGGTTGGGGAGGGGTGCTCTTGGCGGGGTCGATGACCCATGCTTTGAATCTTCTTCATCCTGAAGCTAGGAGCGATTTGCCGCGATTTCATTTCAAAGCGAAGAGCACCCCTCCCCAACCCTCCCCTGCTTCGCAAGGGAGGGAGC
>JBOHXX010000070.1:0-12227 GCA_050737675.1 Pseudoxanthomonas sp. | reverse complement strand
GACGGTGCCCTTGCCCGCGCCGGAGGGGCCGTCGATGGTCAGGACTGGAATGGTTTCGGACATGGCTACCCCGTGGTTTCGGGCATTATGCCCCGCTCAGGGCACCGCTCGCGGCTGCGACCTGGTCCCGACGCATGCAAGGGCTTGAACCCCAAAGGAAAAACCCGCTAGAATGCGCGGCTTGATTTTCGTCCCGGTCCGTGCCGCTGGCTCGCGCCGATTCCATCCCCAGACAGTTCCACCCCAAATTTCCCGAGGTATGTCATGAAAGTCCTTTCCTCCCTGAAGTCGGCAAAGACCCGTCATCGCGACTGCAAGGTGGTCCGCCGCCGTGGCAAGGTCTTCGTGATCTGCAAGTCGAACCCGCGCTTCAAGGCGCGCCAGCGCTGAAACAGTGATGCGGCCAAAGGGCGAGCTGCCGAACCGCAGCCCGCCTGGCGAACCGAAAAGCCGCCGAAAGGCGGTTTTTGTTTTCTGTCACTGCCTGCCTGGGCGCATGGCGACGCGCCAACCAGCCCCGTTGCCCGATATTCTGGCGGCACGGCGGTTTTTTGTTGAGGCGCTTTTGCTATAAAGACGCGTCCTTTGGGGAGCCACCGCCATGAACCGTCGCCTTTACGCCGTTCCGTTGTTCGCCCTGCTTTGCTGCGCCGGCACCGCCAGCGCCGATACCCTGCTGATCGAACGCGTGCAGGAAAAACCCGCCATCGCACTACCCGTGCGTGGCCAGACCGCCACTGCGGTGGAAGCCAGGTTCGGCGCTCCCCAGCAGAAGCTCGAGCCCCGTGGCGGCCAGAAAAGCCAGTGGCCGGTGATCAATCGCTGGGTCTATGCCGGTTTCACCGTGTATTTCGAGAAGAGCCGCGTCATCGACGTGGTCGCCAACCAGGCCAGCCCGGACGAAATCGGGCCCAAGCCTCCGATCCGATAAGACCCAGACTTCTCATGACCGATGTTTTTCGCTTCCCTGCGGAATGGGAACCCCAATCCGCGGTGCTGATCGCGTGGCCGCACGCCGACACCGACTGGTCCGAGCGGCTGGCCGGGGTCGAGGAAACCTATGTCGCCCTGGTCGCGGCGATCACCCGCTTCCAGCCGGTGATCATCTGCATCGCCGACGAGGACCTGCAGACCTATGCCGAAGCGCGCCTGCGCTCCGCGCGGATCGACATGACCCGGGTGCGCTTCGTGCCCGCCGAATACGACGACACCTGGCTGCGCGATACCGGCCCGGTCACCCTGCGCGACGACGATCGTTTCAAGCTGCTCGATTTCCGCTTCACCGGCTGGGGCGGCAAGTACGAAGCGAGCCGCGACGACCTCCTGGTCGGCGAACTCTCGGGCATGGATCTTTTCCACCATTATTTCGTGCAGAGCATCGACTTCGCCCTGGAAGGCGGAGCCATCGAGACCGATGGCGCAGGCAGCCTGCTGACCACCTGGCAATGCCTGCACGAACGCCACCCGCAGGCCACGCGCGAACAGCTGACTGCGCAACTGGCCGACTGGCTGAAGCAGGACCGGGTGCTGTGGCTGGACCATGGCTACCTGGAAGGCGACGACACCGATGCCCACATCGACACCCTCGCCCGCTTCGCGCCCGGCGACGGCATCGTGTTCCAGGCCTGCGACGATCCAACCGATTCGCACTATCCCGAACTCAAGGCCATGGCCGACGAGATCGCCGCGCTGCGGACCCGCGCTGGCCAGCCGTATCGCCTGTTCCCGCTGCCGTGGGCCAAACCGGTCATCGACGAAGGCCGCCGCCTGGCCGCGTCGTACGCCAATTACCTGATCATCAACGGCGCGGTGCTGATCCCGGCCTATGGCGACGAGGCCGACGCGAAAGCGGCCGAAGTGCTGGCTGCCGCCTACCCCGGCCGCGAGATCGTGCAGGTGCCGTGCCGCTCGCTGATCTGGCAGAACGGCAGCCTGCATTGCATCACCATGCAGTTGCCGGAAGGCCTGGCCTAGCCGCAGCCATGCCGCGTTACGTCGCTTTGCTGCGGGGCGTCAGCCCGATGAACGCGAAGATGCCGGAACTCAAGCGCTGCTTCGAGGATGCCGGCTTCGGCAACGTCAGGACCCTGCTGTCCAGCGGCAACGTCGCCTTCGACTCGCCGAAGAAATCGGAACTGGCCCTGGCCCGCAAGGCCGAGGCAGCGATGACGCAATCGCTGGGGCGCGGCTTCTGGACCCTGGTGCGCCCTGCCACCCATCTGCAGGCGCTGCTCGATGCCGACCCTTTCGCGCCTTTCGGCCTGCCCGCGGAGGCGAAAAAAGTCGTGACCTTCCTGCGTGAGCCGCCCGTCGCCCGATTGGCATTGCCTGTGGAAAAGAACGGCGCACGCATCCTGGCGATGCAGGGGCTGGAGATCTTCACCGCGTACACGCCGGTGCCCGGCAACCCGGCATTCATGGCCCTGCTGGAAAAGACCTTCGGCGGGAAGATCACCACCCGCACCTGGGATACGGTTAAGAAATGCGCCGCAGCCTGAGCGGACCAGCGAATACAATGCGCACATGAAGACCAAGACCCTCTCCGTCGCCCTGATCCAGGAGCGCAACCACGGCGATGCCGAAGCCAACCTGGCCGTCATCGAAACCCGCGTCGCCGAAGCCGCGAAGCGCGGCGCGCGACTGGTCCTGCTGCAGGAACTGCACAACGGCGCCTACTTCTGCCAGCACGAATCGGTGGACGAATTCGACCTGGCCGAACCCATCCCCGGCCCCAGCACCGAGCGCCTCGGCAAGCTCGCGAAACAGCATGGCGTGGTCCTGGTCAGCTCGCTGTTCGAGCGCCGCGCCGCCGGGCTGTACCACAACACCGCGGTCGTCTTCGAAAAGGACGGCAGCACGCTGGGCAAGTATCGCAAGATGCATATCCCGGACGATCCCGGGTTCTACGAGAAGTTCTACTTCACCCCGGGCGATATCGGCTTCAAGCCGATCGACACCTCGGTGGGACGCCTCGGCGTGCTGGTGTGCTGGGACCAGTGGTACCCGGAAGCGGCGCGGCTGATGGCATTGGCCGGCGCGGAAGTGTTGCTCTACCCGACTGCCATCGGCTGGGATCCGTCGGACGAACAGGCCGAGAAGAATCGCCAGCGCGATGCCTGGATCCTGAGCCATCGCGGCCACGCCGTCGCCAATGGCTTGCCGGTGCTGTCGTGCAATCGCGTCGGCCACGAAGCCTCTCCTTTGGATGCATCCGGCATCCAGTTCTGGGGCAACAGCCACGTGCTCGGACCGCAAGGCGAATTCATCGCCGAAGCCGGTGGCGATGCGGAAATCCTCAGTGCCGAAATCGACCTGGCCCGCAGCGAACACGTGCGTCGCATCTGGCCGTTCCTGCGCGACCGCCGCATCGATGCCTATGGCGACCTGCTGAAGCGGTACATCGATTGAGACACTGCGCTTGGACCTGATCATCCGCGACGTCACCCCGGCCGACATGCCGGCCATCTCCGCCATCTACGCGTCGGAAGTCCGGGACCACGTCAACACCTACGAATACGACGTCCCGGACGAAGCCGAGATGCAGCGCCGCATGCGGGGCATCGTCGAGGCAGGCTATCCCTACCTGGTAGCGGAAGTTGGCGGACAACTATCGGGATATGCCTACGCCAGCAGTTACCGCGCACGCGCCGGTTACCGCTTCACGGTGGAGAACTCGGTGTACGTCGCAGCAGGACAGCAAGGGCTTGGCGTCGGTGCAGCGCTGCTGGAGCGCCTGATCGCCGAATGCGAGGTGCGTGGCTACCGGCAGATGATCGCGGTGATCGGCGAACCCAGCAACACCGCATCGATCAGGCTGCACGAGAAATTCGGCTTCCAGCTGATCGGCGTTTTCCAAGGCATCGCCTGGAAGCACGGTCGCTGGCTGGATACCGTGCAGATGCAACTCGCGCTGGGCCGGAGCGACCAGGATGCCCCTTCCGCCGAGACATGAAGCACCCCGACGAATCCCCGTGGGAGCGACGTCAGTCGCGATGGCCCTGCCCTGACGCATGAAGCATCGCGACTGACGTCGCTCCCACATCCATCCTTTCTCCAGAGTTCCATTCGATGACCGAAACACTTGCAATGCCGCTGGTCGATCCGCTCGCGGGCCAGCCCCACCAGATCGTCGAACGCAACGGCGTGCGTTACACGCTGCTCGGCACCGCGCATGTTTCCAAGGCCAGCGTCGATGCCGTGGTCGCGGCGATCGCCGGCGGCAATTACGATGCGGTCGCGGTCGAACTGGATGCGCAGCGGCTGCAGGCATTGAATGACCCGGATGCACTGGCCAAACTCGACCTGGTCAAGGTGATACGCGATGGCAAGGTCGCGCTGTTCGCCGCGAACCTGGGCCTGGCCGCGTACCAGCGCCGCCTCGCCGAACAACTCGACATCGAACCCGGCGCGGAACTCAAGGCCGCCGCCAATGCCGCGAAAGAGCGCAACCTGGCGTTGCACCTGATCGACCGCGATGTCGGCCTGACCTTCAAGCGCATTTCCGCCAAGCTGGGCTTCATCGGCCGGATCAAGCTGGGCACGGGGCTGGTGACCAGCCTGTTCGGTGACGATGAAGTCGGCGAAGAGGAAATCGAGAACCTGAAACAGGGCGACATGCTGGAATCGAGCTTCGGCGAATTCGCCAAGCAGAGCCCTGCCCTGTTCGCGGCATTGATCGACGAACGCGACCAGTACATGGCGGCGCGCTTGCGCCAGATCGAGGCAGTGCCCCAAGCCGACCACGTCACCGGCAAGCCTTATGAAGTGCTGGCGGTGGTCGGCGCCGGCCACCTGCAAGGGCTGGCGCGTTACCTCGGCGAAGAGCAGCGCGACCCCGCCGCATTGTGCGAGGAGTTGAACCATGTGCAGAACAAGAAGCGGTTGCCCTGGTTCACCATCGCCCTCACCACCCTGGTCCTGGGCGGCATCGCCTGGGGTTTCTGGCAGGGCGGTTATGCGGTCGGCGCGGACCTGCTCAAGCAATGGGTCCTGTACACCGCGGGCCTGGCCGCCGTGGGTTGCGCACTGGCGGGCGGACACCCGCTCAGCATCCTGGCCGGTGCCATCGCCGCGCCGCTCAAGCCATTCCGCCCCGGCATTCCTTCGGGCATGTTCAGCGCGCTGGTCGAAGTCCGCATACGCAAGCCGGCCTACCGCGATTTCCTGGCCCTGCGCGATGACGCGCAGACCCTGCGCGGCTGGTACCGCAACCGCGTCTCGCGGGTGGTGCTGAACTTCATCCTGACCAACCTGGGCACCGGCGTTGGTGTGTGGATCGCCGGGGCGCGCATCTTCGGAAAGTTGGCTGGTTGATCGTAGGGCGGGATCCGAGCTTGCCCGGATGCTCTGATGCTTTGTAGATCCGAGCTTGCCCGATGCTCTGATGCTTTGTAGATCCGAGCTTGCTTGGATGCTTTCCGCCTTGAAGCCAGAGCATCCGAGCAAGCTCGGACCTACAAGGAGGGCATCCGGGCAAGTTCGGACCTGCGCCCCGGAGCGGCATGAGGCTTTTTTCTCTTCCGGAATACAAAAAAGCCCTTCCGTTGATGAAAATTTCATCAACGGAAGACAAAAAAGCTGTTCCGATGGAGCAAATTTCCTTTCCGGAAGAGTTATTTCGGCTTCCGGAAGAGCTTTTAGCTATTACGGAAGAGCTTTTTTCTGTTCCGGAAGACCAATTTTCTATTCGCGAAAGGCTTTTTTGTCTTCGCGAAGAGCTCTGCGGCATTCCGGAAGACTTATTTGCTCTTCCCGGATGACGGATCCACGATGCGGCGGGCTTGAGCCCGCCCTATGGCCTGGCTTACCCCGCCGAGGCCTCGTCGGGACCCTTCGCCAGTGGTCTTCGTGCGCCGAAGATGAGCAACCACAGGCAGGTGCCGATCTCGCCGACCGCTGCCGGCAGGGGCACGTACGACGCGATCGCGGAGTCCGCATAGCCGGGTATGAGCAAGTCGCCGAACACCTGCAGCACATAGCCGAAACAGCCCAGCATCAGCAGCACGCCCAGAACCCGTGGCAGGCGTCGGGACTCGAATACCAGCCACCCGAAGGGCAACAGCCAGAGCCCCCAGAACAGCTTGGTGACATGCAGGCCGTTGCGATACGCCTCCAGCGAAAGCACTACCTCCGCACGGACATGCCCGGGATCGAGCATGCGGGAAACGACCGGATCGGCAAGCAGCGAAAGCAGGTCCAGCCGATGCACCAGCGCGGACAGCCCGAGGGGGACGCTGGTGACCGCCAGGACCACCATCAGGGTGGCGGCGCGCCGGCCGGCGGACTCCAGCAATGGATAAAGGGCGAAAGGCAGCAACAGGAACGCCACCTGCATCACCAGGAAGGCGGCGATGCCCTGGCGGAACAGTTGTTGCGACGCGACGATCTTCGTCATGGTCGCCTGCGGATCGTCCGCGACGACAAGCTGCCCCGGGACATAGGCAAGACTGAAAATGCCGGTCGCGACCACGATCAGATACAGAAGTCCCGCCAACCTGCCCGTACCACTTGTCATCGCCATGCGGCGTTCTCCTGCATGCACCGACGAGTCCATGTCGCCGGAGGTGGGTGGATGGACAGGTGGGCCTCGGCCCACCGCATGGAATCGCCGCAATCCAGGCGGCGGGCTTGAGCCCGCCCTATGCCCTATTCCGCTTTTACTGCAGCCATGGCTGCTGCCGGCGCTTCGCCCTTGCGCGTCCGCGCCCGCTGGAGCAGGCGTGCGGTGCCGCTGCGCATGTCGTCGAGCAGCGCGTAGATGGTCGGCAGGAACAGCAGGCTGACCACGGTGGAGAAGGCCAGGCCGCCGGCAATCGCACGGGCCATCGGGTAGTACGGCGGACCGTCGCCGCCCATCTGGGTGTTGCCCCAGGCGATCGGAATCATCGCCAGGATCGCCGTGCCCATGGTCATCAGGATCGGGCGTAGTCGCTCGCGGCTGCCGCTGACCAGCGCATCGGTGCGCGACATACCGCGTCGTCGCAGGTTGTTGATGTGCTCGATCATGACGATGCCGTTGTTCACCACCACGCCCATCAGCACCAGGATGCCGATGAAGGCCATGATGTTGAACTCGGTGCCGGTCAACCAGAACAGCCAGAACACGCCGAACACCGAGAACAGCACGCCGCTCATGATCGCCGCCGGGAACAGCAGCGACTCGAACACCGCCGCCATCACGATGTAGATCAGCAACAGCGCGATGACCAGGTTCTTGCCCATCTGCGCGCCGGCCTCGTCCTCTTCCTGGAAGGCGCCGCCATCGAAGGAATAGCTGTAGCCGGTCGGGAAGCTCACCGCCTTCAGCGAATCTTCCATGGCCTTGCGCGCCTCGGGCACGGTGACCTTGTCGGCCAGGTTGGCCTGCACGGTCAACGTGGTCTGGCGGTTGGTGCGCGAGATCTGCGTCGCCGCCGGGGTCACGCCCACGTCGACCATGCTCAGCAGCGGAATGGTCCGCCCGTCCGGGGCACGGACCATGAACGAGTTCAGGTCCTCGATGCCGTAGTTCTCCGCGCCCTCGAACCGCACCCACACCGGCACTTCGCTTTCGCCGCGCCGGAACTCGCGCAACGGCGCGCCACGCAGGGCGATGCCGACGAACTTCGCCACCTCGTCGGCGCTGAAGCCGAAGGCCGCCGCGCGTTCGCGGTCCACGCGCACCGACAGCTCGCTGTTCTGGTCGCCCGCATTGACCTTCACATCGCGCAGCTGCGGGCTCTTGGACAGGATCGGCACGACGTCCCTGGCGATCTCGGCCAGGGTTTCGGTCGAATCGCCGACCAGCTGCACCTGCACGTTCTCGCCGGGCTGGCCGCCGCCGCCCGGGCCGCCGCCGCCACCATTACCGATACCGATGGTCGCCCGCGCGGACTTGGGCAGTGCCTCGCGGATCTTGTCGATCAGGGCCTTGGTGTCGTCCTTGCCGAGCCCCTTCATGTCGAACTTGATCCGGGTGCCTGCGTCGCCTTCTTCGCTGTACCAGGAATAGATCTGTTCGACATGGAAGCGCTTGCGGTTGGCGTCCATGAACTTCTCGACCCTGAGCACTTCGTCGGAGATCTGCTCGAGGCTGTAGGAGCCCTTCCACTGGTAGAAGATGTTGGTCTCGCCACCGTCGTCGCCGCCGAACATGTTCTTCTTGGTGAGCATCATCGGCACGATGCTGACCGCGATGATCAGCAGGATGCCGAGCACGCTCCAGCCACGGTGATCCAGGGTCCATCGCAACAGGCCCGCATAGCGGTTCTGCATGCGCGGGATGATGCCATTGGTCTTGCCCACCGCCGGCGGGGTCTTCAGGCGCGCCGACAGCATCGGGATCAGGCTGATCGCGACCAGCCACGAGGCCAGCAAAGACACCGAGATGGTGATCGCGATCTGCGACAGGTAGATGCTGAGGAAGTTGCGCTCGCCAAACAGGTTCGGCACGAACACGATGCAGTGGCACAGGGTGCCGGCCGACAGGGCGATGGCCACGTGGCGGGTGCCGACGATGGAAGCCAGGCGCGGCTGGTTGGGCATGCGCTCGCGTTCCTGGTAGATGCTTTCCACCACCACCACGGCGTTGTCCACCAGCATGCCGATGGCCAGCAACAGGCCCATCATCGACAGGATGTTGAGGGTCACCCCGGCGAAGTACATGAAGCCCAGGGTCATGATGAAACAGATCGGGATCGCCAACGTCACCATCAGGGTCGATGGCCAGTGGCGCAGGAAGAAGAACAGCACCGCGATCGACAGCACCAGGCCGATCGCCCCGGCCTCGGCCAGCTCGATCAGCGAGGTGGTGACGTTATCGCCCTGGTTGTCGATGATCTTGACCTGCAGGTCGTTGAGCGAAGGCTCCTTGCGGATCAGCTCCACTTCCTTCAGCGCGTTGCGCGACACTTCCACCAGGTTGGCGTTGCGCTCCTTGAAGATATCCAGGCCGACTGCTTTCTTGCCGTCCAGGCGCCGGCCCATGTTCATGCGCTCCTTTTTCAGGCGCACGTCGGCGATGTCGGACAGGCGCACGCCGTTGCCGATGACCAGGTCGCGCAGCTGTTGCAGGTTGTTGAGCTCGCCCACCGGCTGCACCCGCAGGCGCATGCCGCCATCGGTGATGGTGCCGGCCGAGACCGAGAAATTCACCGCCTGCAGGCGCGTGGTCAAGTCGTTGAGGCCCAGACCATGGGCGGTCAGCCGATCCTGGTTGATCGCGATTTCCACCTCATTGGCCGGCGCGCCGGAAATATCCACGCGGGCCACGCCCGGGATGCGTTCGATGCGCCGCTTGAACTCGCGATCGATCATGTCGTACGCGCCGGTCAGGTCCATTTCGCTGGACAGGCGCACGCGCAGCACGGGCTGGTCGGTGGTCGAGAACTTGAGCACCACGTAGCGCTGCAGGTCGTCGGGGAGATCGGCGCGGATGGCGTCGATGCGTTCGCGCGCCTCGGACGCGGCGATGGCCACGTCGCGCTCCCAGTCCGAGAACTGGATGAAGATCTGCGCGCCATCGGCATTGGCATTGGCGTCGATGCGCTTGATCCCGGCCATGGTCGACAGGGTCTCTTCCACCGGCCGCAGCACCGTGCGCTCGACTTCCTCCGGCGTGGAGCCGGCATAGGGAATCTGCACGAAGATGAAGGGCGGCGAGACTTCCGGGAACGCCTCCAGCGGCAGCCTGAAGGCCGCGATCAGGCCGATCACGGCCAGCGACACGAACAGCATGATCGCGCTGACCGGACGCTTGATGCTCAGCTCGGCGATGCTCATGCGCGGCTGGGCTCCTGCGCTCCGGCATCGCCGGCGTGCTCTATCGTCTGGCGATGCAGGCGGCCGCGTTCGGCGTAGTACTCGTCAGGGCGGCGATCCAGCAGGTCGTAGACCACCGGGATCACCACCAGGGTCAGCAGGGTCGAGACCAGCAAACCGCCGATCACCGTGATTGCCATCGGCGAACGCACTTCCGCGCCTTCGCCGAAGGCCAGCGCCAACGGCAGGAAGCCGAACAGCGTGCACAGCGTGGTCATGGTGATCGGGCGCAGGCGCGAACGCGCGCCTTCTACCAGGGCGGTGCGTTTGGCTACTCCCGCCTCGCGCAGCTGGTTGACCTTGTCGACCAGGATGATCGCGTTCTTCACCACCAGGCCGACCAGCAGGATCAGTCCTATGAACACCACCACCGATATCGGCGAGCGGGTCAGCAGCAAGGCCAGCACCGCGCCGACCAGGGCCAGCGGGATGGTGAACAGGATCACGAACGGATGCAGCAGCGATTCGAACTGCGAGGCCATCACCAGGTAGACCAGGAAGATGGCCAGGCCGAAGGCGAACAGCAAGGCCTTGACCGACTCGGCCAGTTCCTCGCCCTGCCCGCCGATATGCATGCCGATGCCTGCGCCGAGATTGTTTTTCGCGACCATGTCCCGCACTTCCTCGACCGCGCCACCCAGGTCGATGTCGCGCAGGTTGGAGGAAACGATGGCCACCCGCACCTGGTCGGCGCGATGGATCTCGCTCGGACCGACCGTGGACACCACGTCAGCCACCGATTCCAGGGTCACCGGTCGCGAACTGCCGGGATTGACGATCAGCTTGCGGATGCTTTCCACCGAGGCGCGATCGGATTCCTGCGCCCGCACCAGCACGTCGATCTTGCGGTCGCGGAAGCTGTAGCGCGTGGCCACGTCGCCGCGCACCTTCTTCACCACCACGTCGGCGATCTGCCGCGTGGTCAGGCCCAGCGCACCGGCGCGCTCCTGGTCGAAGCGGATCTGGATTTCCGGGAAGCCCTCTTCCACCGTCGATTTCACGTCGGCGTAGTGCGGGTTGGCGCGCAGCATCGCGGCCATCTTCTGCCCGGCCTTCTGGATCGTCTCCAGGTCCTGCCCGCGCAATTCGATTTCCAATGGCGTGGAGAAACTGAAGAGTTCAGGCCTGCGGAAATCAGCCTGCGCGCCCGGGTGATCCTTGATCGACGCGCGCAGCTTTTCTGTTTCGCTTGCCTCCAGTTGCTTGCTGCCGCCATCGGCCATCACCACGGTGATCTTGCCGATGTTCTCGCCGCTCTCGGTCGGGCTGGCATCCAGTCGCGTGCCGGTGCCGCTGACGCCGTACAGCGCGCGGATGCCTTCGTCCTTGGCGTGCGCTTGCTGCAGGTCGCGGACCACGTCGTCGGTCCGGCTGAGCGGCGTGCCCGGCGGCAGTTTCACCGTCATCTCGAAGCGATCCTGGGCCAGCTGCGGGATCAGGTCCGCGCCCAGCATCGGGATAACCGCCAAGGTCAGGGCGAACGCCGTCGCGGCCATGCCCAGCACCAGCCAGGGCTTGCCCAGCGAGTTGGGCAGCAGCTTCAGGTAGCCGCGTTCGGCGTGGTCGTACGGAATCATC
Source organism: Pseudoxanthomonas sp. (assembly GCA_050737675.1). Taxonomy (GTDB): domain Bacteria; phylum Pseudomonadota; class Gammaproteobacteria; order Xanthomonadales; family Xanthomonadaceae; genus Pseudoxanthomonas_A. The sequence continues at coordinate 851 of JBOHXX010000070.1, read as the reverse complement.
GCCAGCTCGCTGGCCTTGCGCATGACCGGCCCGATCACCGCAGCCAATCCGCGCCAGGCGCGCACGAACAACCAGCTCGCCCCATAGAAGATCGGCCCGCCGCAGGAGACAAAGAACAGCACCACGATCCACAACGGCAGGATCACTGCGATGCGTACCGGTAGCAACAGCGTCCAGATTCCCCACCGCAATGCCGCCGGCCAACGCTGCATGCCGGTCGGCCACCAGAAGATCCATGGTCTTGAAGCCACCGCGGCTTTCAGGCAGCCCAGTACAAACAGCAGCGGGAACAATACGATCGTCAGCGTCCAGGCCAGTACGCGCGAAATGCGCGAACCCAACAACAGGCCTGTCACGCTGAAAACATGCTCTACAGCTGCCGTCATCAGCATCGAACGCGGATGCGGCACTTCTTCCGGGAAGGCCATCGGCGGCCTGCCCTTCAATGCGCTAAGCATCGGGATCAAGGTCATCGAAACGACCAGCGACACGGCAATGGCGATGGCCACGGTCAGGGCCTGGTCGCGGAACAGCTGCCCGGCGATGCCCTGCACGAACACCAGCGGCAGGAACACCGCGATGGTGGTCAGCGTGGAAGCGACCACCGCCATGCTCACCTCGCGGGTGCCGGTGATCGCGGCCTGGAGCACGCTGAGTCCGCGCGCCCTGGCCTTGGCGATACTTTCCAGGACCACGATCGAGTCATCGACCACCAGGCCGGTGGTCAGGGCCAGGCCGCCGAGCGACATCACATTCAAGCTCAGGCCCAACTGGTCCATGAAGAAGAAGGTGGTGATGATCGAGGTCGGCAGCGACAGCGCGACCACGAAGGTGCTCCAACCATCGCGCAG
>JBOHXX010000069.1:0-12277 GCA_050737675.1 Pseudoxanthomonas sp. | reverse complement strand
CGATGAGCCGGTGACCACCACCCGCCTCAACAAGCACATCGCCGAAACCGGCTTCTGCTCGCGCCGCGAAGCCGACCGGCTGATCGCCGATCGCCGCGTCACCGTCAACGGCATGGCCGCGGGCATGGGTGCGGTGGTGGGTGAGGGCGATGAGGTCAAGGTCGATGGCCAGGCCTTGCGCGTGCGCCAGAAGAAGGCGGGCGGGCGCAAGCATGTCTACATCATGTTGAACAAACCGGTCGGCATCACCTGCACCACCGAGCAGGCGGTGGACGGCAACATCATCGACTTCGTCGACCACCAGGAGCGGATCTTCCCGATCGGTCGCCTGGACAAGGAATCGGAAGGCCTGATCCTGCTGACCAGTAACGGCGACATCGTCAACGAGATCCTGCGCGCCGAGAACCGGCACGAAAAGGAATACCACGTCGCGGTGAACAAGCCGGTCACCGACGAATTCCTGCGCGGCATGGCCCGTGGCGTGCGCGTGCACAATGAAATGACGCTGCCGTGCAAGACCGCGAAGCTGGCCAAGTTCGGCTTCCGCATCGTCCTGACCCAGGGCCTGAACCGGCAGATCCGGTTGATGTCGGCCGCGTTCGATTACCGCGTGAAGCAACTGCGCCGGGTGCGTATCGACAGCCTCAAGCTGGGCGCGTTGAAGCCGGGACAATGGCGCAACCTGACCGAGGTCGAGCTGCGCGGGTTGCTGCCGCAGCGTACCGATTGGTAGTGCGCTTGGGTTGGATCGCAGGAGCGACGTGAGTCGCGAAACAGCAATGCGTCCATTCGCGATTCGCGTCGCTCCTACTCGATAATGCCCTTGGCTTCCGAGGTCGCCAGGACTTCGGCATGCTGGATCGGCTTGCTGCGGTTGAGCAACGGGTGCAGGAATACCGCCGCCAGGATGATCGCCACGCCCAGGTAGAACAACGGCGTGAGTTCGCGTTGTTCGCCCAGCAGGACCATGGCCAGCACGATCGCGTAGACCGGCTCGAGGTTGGTCACCAGTTGCACGCCGTACGCACTCAGGTGGCGCAGCGCGACCAGCGACAGTGCGAAGGGCAGCAGGGTGCAGACCAGCGACAGCACCACCAGCAACAGGCCGTCCCTCAGGCTGGGCAGGGCGAACAGGTCGCCTGCGAAAGACGGGAAGATCATCGGCATCAAGGGTGCCAGCAAGGTCAGCAACAAGGTGCCCGCACCCAGCTCCAGGCCGGTGATGGTTAGTGGTTCGCCATGGTCGATCAGGCGCTTGTTCAACGGACCGAAGATGGCGACCAGCAGCGCCGAGATGGCACCGACCACCACGCCCAGGCGCATGCCGTCGGGAATGCCGCCGACCACCAGCGCCACGCCGGGCAGCACGGCCAGGCCGAACAGGAGTTCGCGCATCGAGAAGGGGCGACGCGTCAGCCAGGGCTCGATAACCGAGGTGAAGGCCGGCGCCAGCGCGATGCAGGTGACCGCCACCGAGGCATTGGACAATTTGATGGCACCGTAGAAGGTCAGCCAGTGCAGCGCGACCACTACGCCGATGCCGCAATACGCCAGGATCAGTTTCGCTGGCATGGCGCGCAGCCCACGCCAGACGCGTGGCACCAGCGCCAGCGCGGCCACTACGATCAGCATGCGCCACCACACCAGCGGTAACGCAGTGAGGCTGATCATCTTGCCGAGGATGGGGGTGAAGCCCCACAGCAGCACGCAGAAATGGATCTGCAATTGGGCTTTGGCGGTCGGCGACAGGGGCATGCGACTATTGTCGCCGATGCCGGCGCGCCGGCGATACGACACCACGGAGGCGGCCATGGGCGAATCCTTCACCAGTTACCTGCGCGACCTGTTCTCGGAACTGGGGCCGGTTTCCCTGCGCAAGATGTTCGGTGGGCAAGGTCTCTATCACGATGGGGTGATCATCGGCCTGGTCATCGGCGACGAACTGTTCCTGAAGACCGATGACGTCACCCGCAATACCTTCGAGCAGGCAGGTGGTGAGCCATTCACCTATCTGGGCAAAGGCAAGCCTGTGGTGATGAGCTACTTGTCGCCGCCAGCCGAGGCGATGGAGTCGGCGCAATCGATGAAGCCCTGGGCGCAGTTGGCCTGGGAAGCGGCGTTGCGGAAAAAATCGGGTGAGAAGCCCGGCCAGAAGCAGCGTGCTACCCGATCGAAGCAGGGCTGAAGAGGTGTGGGGGCGCCGAGGACGGCGCTCCTGCGAAGATCTAACGGGCTGCGTTCAAACGATCCAGCAATGCCATCGCAGCGGCGGGATTGCGTTCCTTGGCGCCGCTGATGAAATAGACGAAGACGTCGCGCGGAGAGGTCATCGGCATCGGCGCGTCGACATGCGGCAGTTCGGCAGGGTCGCCGCCATCCGCCCACAGCAAAGCGCGTTTGCTCCACGCATCCAGATCGGCATCGGCATAACCGGTCGCGATCTCCGCTTGCGAACGCATCAATCGCGCATACACGAAATCGGCGGTGAGATCGGCGAAGGAAGGGTATTCGCTGGAATCGGTGAACACGGTCGCCATGCCATGTTTCCGCGCCAATGCAAGGTAATCCGCATCGATGAAATCGCGATCGCGCACGTCCAGTAAGTGGCGCAGGCGGCGGCCCGCATGTTCGCGCGGCAGCAGCTCGACGAAGGCGGCGAATTCCCCTGCATCGATGCGCCTGCCCTTGTCGAACTGCCAGACCAGCGGGCCGAGCTTGTCGCCGAGTTCGACAATGCCGCCGATGAAGTCCTCGACCTGGTGGCCGGTCTTCGACAGGGTGCGCGATTCCATGATCCGCTGCGGGGCCTTCGCCGAGAACAGGAAATCGTCCGGCGTCTCGTCGCGCCACTTGGCGTAGGTCGCCGGTTTCTGCGTGCCGTAGTAGGTGCCGTTGATCTCGATGGAGGTGAGCTGGCGGCTGGCGTACTCGAGCTCCCGGCGCTGGACCAGCCCGGCGGGATAGAACATGCCGCCGCGCCAGGGCGCATAGGTCCAGCCGCCGATGCCGGTACGGATGCGCGTCGTCCCGGCCGTTGCCTGCGGGTCCGCGATGGCGAAGAGATCCACTGGCGATTCCTCCATGCGTCGTTGCTTCATTGCGCGGGCAGCATACGCCGCGACGGCGAAGTCGGCGTTACCATTCCTGTCGATTCCAACGGAAACCGATGCGATGACCTGGACCACGCCCGATCTTTGCGACGACCATCCCGAGGTCGCGGTCGCCGAACCGGTCTTCCGCGATTACGGCGGCGATGCCGCCTTCTGCGGCAGGATCGTCACCCTCGATTGCTTCGAGGACAACTCGCGGGTGCGCGACCTCGTCGCCACCGACGGGCGTGGCAAGGTGCTGGTGGTGCAGGGCGGGGCTTCGCTGCGGCGTTCGCTGCTGGGCGACATGCTGGCGGAGAAGGCGGTGGCCAATCGCTGGAGCGGTTTCGTCATCAATGGCTGCGTGCGCGATGTGCAGGCACTGGGGAAATTGCCGCTCGGAGTCAAGGCGCTCGCAGCCTGCCCGGTCAAGACCGAAAAACTCGGGGTGGGGCAGGTGGATGTCGAGGTTTCATTCGCCGGCGTCACCTTCGTGCCCGGGCATTGGCTGTATGCGGATGCCAATGGCGTGATCGTGGCGCAAACGGACCTGCTTGCATGACGCGATCCCGACGATGCGCCGGACGCTTGTGCCGAGCGATCATGCACGCATGATCTTCCGCTGGTTCGAATCGTTGATCGATGTGTTCGGCAAGCCGGACATGCGCATGCCGCCGCGCGGCGTGTGGCGTTTCTACGCGCATTACCTGCGCCAGGCCTGGCCGGTGCTCGGTGTGATGTGCGCGCTGGGTTTCGTGGTCGCGCTGGTGGAAGTGGCGCTGTTCGATTTCCTCGGCCGCCTGGTCGACCTGACCAGGGACGTACCGGCGCCTGATTTCTTCGCCCGCCATGGCCGTGAGTTGTTGTTCATGGCCTTCGTGGCGCTGATCGCGCGTCCGCTGCTGATCGCGCTCAGCGACCTGCTGCAGCACCAGGCCATCACCCCCGGGCTGACCGCGCGCATCCGCTGGCAACAGCACCAGTACGTGGTGCGGCAGAGCCTCTCGTTCTTCCAGGACGACTATGCCGGGCGCATCGCCAACCGGATCATGCAGACCGGTGCGTCGCTGCGCGAGTCGGCGGTACAGATCGTGGACGCCCTGTGGTACGTCAGCGTCTATACCGGCAGCGCGCTGTTCCTGTTCGCGCAGGCCGACTGGCGCCTGACCGTGCCGCTGGTCGTCTGGGTATTCCTGTACATCGGCGCGCTGGCGTTCTTCGTGCCGCGGGTGAAGGAGCGTTCGTGGAAGGCTTCGGAGGCGCGTTCGAAACTGATGGGCCGGATCGTCGATGGCTACACCAACATCTCCACCCTGAAGCTGTTCGCCCACACCCGCCAGGAAGACGCCTACGTCGCCGAGGCCGTGCAGGAGAACGTGGCCAAGGTCCGCGTCATGACCCGCATGACCACCGGCATGGACGTCACCCTGACCGTGCTCAACGGCTTGCTGGTGGTGGCCACTGCCGGGCTGGGCCTGTGGCTGTGGCAGCAGGGGCGCATCACCGTCGGCGACATCGCGTTGTCCACCGGATTGGTGATCCGCATCGAGAACATGTCGGGCTGGATCATGTGGGTGGTCAACGGCATCTTCGAGGACATCGGCACCGTGCAGGACGGCATGGAGACGGTGGCCAGGCCCAATGCCGTGGTCGACACGCCCGCGGCGCGCACCCTGGCCATCACGCGCGGCGAAGTCGAATTCCAGGACATCCATTTCCACTACGGCAAGCAGGGTGGCGTGATCGCCGGCCTCGACTTGTCGGTGCGGCCTGGCGAGAAGATCGGCCTGATCGGTCCCTCCGGCGCCGGCAAGTCCACACTGGTGAACGTGCTGTTGCGGCTGTACGACCTGGAAGCCGGACGGATCCTGATCGACGGGCAGGACATCGCCGGTGTCACCCAGGAAAGCCTGCGCGGGCAGATCGGCGTGGTCACCCAGGACACCTCGCTGCTGCATCGCTCGATACGCGAGAACCTGTTGTACGGGCGCCCGGATGCGGGCGAGGACGAAGTCGCCGCCGCGGTGCGCAGCGCGCGTGCGGATGCGTTCATCGCCGAACTGGTGGACGGGGAAGGCCGGCGTGGCTACGACGCGCAGGTCGGCGAACGCGGGGTCAAGCTGTCGGGAGGACAGCGCCAGCGCATCGCCATCGCGCGCGTGCTGCTGAAGGACGCGCCGATCCTGGTGCTGGACGAAGCGACTTCGGCATTGGATTCCGAGGTGGAGGCGGCCATCCAGGACGGCCTGGACATCCTGATGCAGGGCAAGACGGTGATCGCCATCGCCCATCGGCTGTCCACCATCGCGCGGATGGATCGATTGGTGGTGATGGACCGTGGCGCGGTGGTGGAAACAGGAACCCACGCCGAACTGATCGCGCATGGCGGGCTGTACGCGCGCCTGTGGCGGCGGCAGACCGGCGGATTCGTGGCGGCAGGCTGAGCCACTCCTTGCCGGCGGCGTGCGCTGGAAAGTTCAGGTTTTGCGGCCAGGGGCTTTCCAAAGGCCGGTGTTTTGTCGTCTATGATGCAAACCTGTCGGCAGGGCGTTGCCCGGGTCGACGCGCTTCACTCGGGTACCGGGAATCATGCTGATAGAAGAACGCGAAATCCGCGTCGCCAGCCTGCGGCCGGGGATGTACGTCAGTCGCCTGGATCGGGACTGGATCGGCACGCCGTTCCTGCTGCAGGGGTTCCTGGTCCAGACCCAGGAGGACATCGACCTGCTAGGGCAATATTGCCGGCACGTGTTCGTCGACATCGTCAAGAGCGAGAATTTCATCAGGCCCTCGTTGCAGCGGCTCGCGCGGCCGGGGAAGGGTGGCTACGACGTGCCCGACCTCAAGGCGATTGCCGATAGCCGGCCGCATCCGGTCCTGCACAAGGTCGAGGACGAACTGCCGCGCGCGCGCGAAGCGGTGCAGGAAGCACGCAAGGCGACCACGGAGATCATGGACGGCTTGCGCGCCGGCGACAAATTGAGCGAAACGGATGTGGAGCAGGTGGTCACGCCGCTGGTCGAGAGCGTGCTGCGCAATCCCGACGCCTACTTCTGGCTCGAGTCCCTGCGCCAGCACGACAGTTATACCTACAGCCATGCGATGAACTGCTGCGTGCTGATGGCGGCATTCGGCCGCCATCTCGGCCTGGTCGATGAGGCACTGCACGACCTGGCGACCGGTGGCCTGCTGCTGGACATCGGCAAGATCGTGGTCCCGGAGGAGCTGCTGGAGCGCGCGCAGGCGTTGACCGATGACGAGCATGGCCAGCTGCGCGACCACGTCGAGCATGGCCTGCGCCTGTACGACGAGTCGGGCGCGAGCAACGCCTACGTGCGCGGGATCATCCAGACCCATCATGAGCGCGAAGGCGGTTCCGGTTATCCATCGAGCCTGGCCGGCGAAAACATCCCGCTGTTCGGCCGCCTCGCCGGCATCGTCGATTCGTACGACGCCATGACCAGCGTGCGACCGTATCGGGCCCCGGTATCGAAGTACGAAGCCTTGCAACGGATGTACCGCCAACGCGGCCAGTTGTTCCAGAGCGACCTGCTGGAGCAGTTCGTGCAGTGCCTCGGTGTGTATCCCGTGGGCACACTGGTCGAACTGAGCACGGGCGAGGTCGCAGTGGTCATGGCCCAGAACCCGGTGCGGCGATTGTTCCCGCGGGTGATGCTGCTGACCGACGTGGGCAAGAAACTGCGCAGGGGCTTCGAATCGCTGGACTTGCGCGACACCCTGGCCGGCAAGGCCTCGGCCCAGATCAGCATCCGGCGCTGCCTGCAGGCCGGAACCTACGGGCTGGACCCGAAGGAACTCTACCTTTGATGCCGCAACCCATGCTCCTGCAAAGCATGCTCGCGACGATCTCGAGCAGGGGAAGGCGCGAGTGCTGAACCGGGAACAGCTGTTCAAGGCGATCGACCAGTCCGCCCCGACCGGCGGACCGGAAGGCGCGCTGCTGGTCGTGCGCGTGCAGAACCTGCGCGACTACGAAACGATGTTCGGCTACGACACCGGCGATTTCCTGGTGCAAGCCTTCGAGGCCAAGCTGCGCACCTGCCTGCGCGATGCGGACATCATGGTGCGCATCGGCGAGTGCGATTACGCAGTGGTGTTGCCGAGCCTGCAGGACCGCAACCACGTGATGATGGCCGCGGCCAAGGTGGCGCGCGCTTTCCAGGAGCCGCTGCAGGTCCGCAGCAGGCCCGCCTGGGTGAACGTGGCGGTCGGCGCCTGCCTGTCGGCAGATGCCGCCACGCCCGCGGCCTCATGCCGCCAGGCCGATGCGGCGTGCAAGCGGGCCTGGCACCTGCGCGAGCGCCATGCCCTGCATGAAGGCGTGCCGGCTCCACAGGTGAGCTACGACGAGCTCCACGAAGCCATCGCCAGCAACCGGTTGCAGGTATTCCTGCAGCCGATCTATTCGCTGCAGGACGGGACACTGAAGGGCGTCGAATCCCTGTCGCGTTGGCCGCACTACCTGCACGGCATGATCGGGCCGGACGTGTTCGTGCCGATGGCCGAGCAGGCGGGATTGATCCATGAGATCACCCGCTGGAACATCAACGCCACGTTCCGCCATTGCTCGGCGTGGCTGGCGACCGGACCCGGCCTCAAGTGCGCGATCAACATCTCCCCCCTGGCCTTGACCACGCCGGGTTTCGTGGAGCAGGTGGCGGCAGCCGTACGGATATGGAAACTTCGCCCCGGCAGCGTGATGCTGGAAGTCACCGAGACCGCCTTCGTCGACAACCAGGGCCAGCTGGCGCATACGTTGTCCACGTTGCATGGCATGGGACTGGGCATCTCGATCGACGATTTCGGCACCGGCTACTCGTCGCTTTCCTACCTCAAGCAGTTCCCGGTCGACGAGCTGAAGATCGACATGAGTTTCGTGCGCGAACTCGCCACCAATCCACGCGCCGCGCGGCTGGTCTCATCGATCATCGAAATGGCCCATGGCCTCGATGCCATCGCCGTGGCCGAAGGCATCGAGGGCGCGGAAACCTGGAGGCTCCTGCAGGAAATGGGTTGCGACCACGGCCAGGGCTATTACCCTGGCCGGCCGCAACCGGCCGAGGAAGCGCTGGCCATGCTGGCCGACGCTTCCTGACCTTGTCGGATCACTGGATCGGCTGGTCCAGCATCAACTCGCGCGCGAAGCGCACCGGCGGCGCGCCGTACGACAGGATCTGGTCGTGGTAGGCCTTGAGCTTGAACTTGTCGCCCAGCTTGGCTTCCATCGCCTTGCGCGTGTCGTAGTGTTCCTGCACGCCGACGAAATAGGTGGGCAGTTGCGCTGAAGTCAACTGCACGCGGGTCCACTTGCCGTCCGCCTCGCGTTCCTGCTGGAAGGTCTGGCGCACCATCAGGTCCATCGCCTGTTCCCTGGACCAGTGGTCCACGTGCACGCCCTGGTCGAGGATCGCGTTGGCGATCGTGCGCAGGTAGAACTTCAGCTGCACCAGGCGGAACAGCGGGTCGCTGCCCATGTAGCCGGCCTCGGCCATCATGTTCTCGGTGTACACCGCCCAGCCCTCGGCGAACATGCCCGAGCGCAGCACCGCGCGCAGGGTCGACGGGAACTTGGCCGAGTGCCAGCCTTCCAGGTAATGGCCCGGCGTGCCTTCGTGGATGCTGAGCAGGTGGATCATGCGGCTGTTGTACTCGCGCAGGAACGAGTCGACCTTCTTCGCGTCCCAGTCCCCGGGGATCGGCGACACCGCATAGAAAGTCTCCAGGTTCTTGTCCAGCGGCCCGGGCGAATCGCAATAGGCCACGGCCACGCCGCGCTGGAACTCGGGCATGGTGATGATCTTGACCGGCGAGTCGGGCAGGGTGACCAGGTCCTTCTCGCGGACGAAATCGGTCGACGACTTCAACGCCGCCTCGGCCGCCTCGACCACTTTGTCACGCGCCGGCTTGTCGGCGTAGGCCAGTTCCAGCGCCGCTTCGATCGCCTTCTGCTGCTGGTCGTCGCTGGGCGCATCCGGCATCTGCGGCGCATTCGCCTTGTCCTTGAGCACGGTGCGGGCGATGCCGTACATCTGCTCGCGCACGCGCTTGAGTTCGCCTTCCGCGCGCTGCTTGATCTCCGCGCGCGACAGCGACGACAGCAACGCGAATTGCAGTTTCTGGTCGTACAGTTTTTCGCCGATGCGGAAGTCGCCCTTTGCGTTCGGCACCAGGGTCTTTTCCAGCCACTGCTTCTGCTCGGCCACTGCCTTGGCCAGGGCTGCGCTCGCCTTTTCCGCGCGTACGCGATCGGCTTCCGGCAATTCCTTGAGGTGCGGGGTGATGAACATGGCGACGATGCTGAGGATGCCGTCGTTCTGCTTCAGCACCGTTTCCGCATGGATCTTCGGGACGCGTGCCGGGTCCAGGTTCTCGCGCGACTGCGCCAGCAGGGCGGGGATCTTCTCCATGCGCGCGGTGGCCGAACGCAGGCGGTCGGGCAACGGCGCGAATTCGCGCGCCATCAGGTTGTACAGCGCGCCACCGGCGAGGCCGTTGTACACCTGCGGATCCCAGGCCCAGCTCTGCAGGGTTTCGGTATCCCAGATGCCGTATTGCAACTGGTTGCGCAGGATCGCCGCGTCCACCTGGTTCTCGCGCGACAGCTTGCTGGCATCCAGCGCATCGAGTTCGGCCAGGATCTTCTTGCCGAAATCGATGCCCTTCTGCCGGCCCGCGGCGCTGAGGTCATCAATCTCGCTGTCGTATTTATGCTCGCCGATCTGGGTGGCGCCGACCGGCGACAGCTGGAACCAGCCGTCGAGCGCGCGCTTGGACAGGTCGGCGAATTTCGCGTCGGCCTCGGCGGTATCGCCAGCGGCAGCTACTGGAGCGGTTGCATCAGCGGCAGCAGCAGGCGCCTCGGCCTTCTGGCAGGCGGCAAGGCTGGAGAGCAGGGCGAGGGCGAGCAGGCTGTGGCGCATTCCGAAGGTTCCCGTTGCAGTGCGGCATCGCACGAAGCCCCGAAGCATAGGTAAAACCGCCAGCCCGCGCATGTGCCGATGGCTTATGCTCGCCGCAACCTCACCCTGGAGCCCAGACATGAAGCATGCAGGCAGCTGCCATTGCGGCAGGATCGCTTTCGAACTGGAAGCGGATATCAAGGAAGTCGCCGATTGCAATTGTTCCCTCTGCCGCCGCCGCGGTGGACTGCTGTGGTTTGGTCCGCGCGAGGCGCTGGTGTTGAAGACGCCGGAATCCGACCTGTCCACCTACACCTTCAACAAGCACCATATCCAGCATCATTTCTGCGCGGTGTGCGGAGTCTCGCCGTTCGGCGAAGCCGACAATCCGAAGACCGGCGCGCGCATGGCCGCGGTCAACGTGCGCTGCCTGCCCGACGTGGACCTGAAGTCGCTGAAGGTCAATGAGTTCGACGGAGCCGCGTTGTGAGATCGCAACGCCGTTCTTCTCACGGTAAAGGCATTGTGCTGCTCCGCACGACACTACTCGGCTTCGTGTTGCTTGCGTCGGTTCCGGCATTGGCGCAGGACGCGTGTCCTCCCGAAGGCATCGACGCCGGCTCCCTGTCGAGATTGAAGGAGCAGAAGTTCGCGATCGATGACACGGCTACGCGCAACTCACTGGCATTGGGATTGCTCGGCTGCCTGTCCAGTCTGGACCCGGCATTGCGGGACGGAACCGCCTACGAGGCGCTCGCCCAGTGGATGCGCAGCGACCAGTTGGACGTCGCCACCCGCAGGCAACTGCGCGACCGGCTCCAGGTGATGTCGAAGGAACCCGATGCAGATGGTTTCCGCCGCCCGTTCGCGGCGCTGGTCCTGTCCGAAGTCGCCCGCACCGACCGGATCACGCCGTGGATGTCGCCGCAGGAACGCGCGGCGATGGTGGAGGCCGCGGTGGATTACCTGGTTTCGGTGCGGGATTACCGTGGTTACGACGATGCGCAGGGCTGGCGCCATGGCGTGGCCCATGGCAGCGACTGGCTGGTGCAGTTGGCGCTGAATCCGGCACTCGAACGCGCGCAACTCGATCCCATGCTCAAGGCCATCGCCAGCCAGGCGGTTCCGGAATCGGCGCATGCCTATGTGTTCGGCGAACCCGGGCGGCTGGCGCGCCCCGTGCTCTATCTCGCCAAGCGGGGTTGGCTGAGCGAGGCCGAATGGGTGGCATGGTTCGGCGAATTGCCGGCGCGCATCGGCGATCCCGCCAAGGCCTATTCGGATACAGCATGGCTGGCGCGCCGACACGACCTGATGGCTTTCCTGGGTGCGCTCTACCTGGAAGCAGATCAGTCGGACGACCCGCAGATCAAGGCCTTGAAGATGCCGGTAGTAGCGGCGATGAAAGCTGTGCCCTGAACTTGCAGTTGCTGTCGGTGACGAAGTGGCTTTCAGTAGCAATGAATCATGAGGTGCCCTTTCCCAGCAACTCCGCCGGAATCGCTGGCATCGGCGTGCGTTCGTCCGGCGCTTCGCGTTTCAACCATTCGATGAAAACTTCGGCGGCCGGAGCGAGCGGGCGATGGGTGGGATACACCGCGTAATAAGCGAAGCGCGCCTTCAATGCCGGCCCCGGCAGGCGGATCAGTTCGTAGCGTTGCAGGTAGGGCATGACGATCTGCTTGCGCGCCAGCGCCGCGCCGATGCCGTAGACCGCCGCGCGCATGGCGTCGGTGCTGTCGCTGAAGGTGTGCATGGCCGGCAGGTTCAGTCCGCGCACGCCAGCCGCGCGGAACCAGTCGCGCCAGCCCTGCAAGGCCATGTCGCTGACCAGCGGCAGCGACGCGATCTGGCGTGGTTCGGTCAGTTCGCTGGCGCCGGCAAGCGCGGGTGACGCCACCGGGAACAATTCGTCGTCCATCAGGTGGTGCGAGGTCAGGCCCGCCCATTGCCCGGGTCCATGGCGGATGCCCAGGTCGGGGCCATCGTCGTCGAAGCGGGTCAAGGCGATATTGGTTTCGATATTGATGCGGATGTCCGGATGCGCCACGCAGAAACGGGACAGCCGTGGCAACAACCAGCAGTAGGTCAAGGAATGCAGGGTCGAAACCCGCAACCGGGTGATGCCGGCGCCATGGTGGAGGTTGGCGGCGACGGCGCCGATGTCGGCCATGGCCGCGGTGGCCGCATCGGCCAGCTGGCGCCCTTCTGCGGTCAGGGTCACGCCGCGTGCGTTGCGCTGGAACAGGACCACGCCCAGGTTGGCTT
>JBOHXX010000068.1:0-12375 GCA_050737675.1 Pseudoxanthomonas sp. | reverse complement strand
CCGTGATGTTGATGGACGCGATGAAGACGAACGTGATGAAGATGGAGCTGCTGCGGAAATCCGCAACGCTCGCCGCCGTGCTCGCGGTGTCCGCCTGCACGACGTCCGGCGGGCCGACGGTTCCCGCACCGCCTGCCATTCCAAAGGTCGCCCCGGAGCTGCGCCTTGCCAACGTCGTCGCAGCCTCGAAAGGCGCCGACGATCGCGAACTCGCAGTCCAGCCCCTGCGTGACCCGGAAGTGCAGGACCTGCGCGAGACCTCCTCGGAAGCCATCGCAGCGCGCAATTACCCCGCCGCTGCCGAAGCCCTGAACCAGGCGCTGCTGATCGCGCCCGATGATCCGGCGATCCTGCAGGAACGTGCCGAAGTGGCCTTGTTGCAGGCGGAATACGAACGCGCGGAAACGCTGGCCAAGCGCGCTTTCGACCTCGGTTCCAAGGTCGGCCCGCTGTGCCGCCGGCACTGGGCCACGATCGAACAGGCACGCCTCGCGCGCGGCCTGCAGCAGGACGCGGACTCGGCACACACGCAGATAGAAGCCTGCACCGTGGCCGGCCTGAATAGAATGTAGGGATGTCCCAACTCGCCACTGCCAGCCGCGCCGCCCTCAGTGAAGGCGGCGCACTCGCCAGCCAGCTCGATAATTTCGTTCCCCGTGAGGCGCAGCAGCGCCTGTCGACGGCGATCGCCGATGCCTTCGACAGCCGCGAAGTGCTGCTGGCGGAAGCCGGCACCGGCACCGGCAAGACCTTCGCCTACCTGGTGCCCGCGTTGCTGTCGGGGCTGAAGACCATCATCTCCACCGGCACCCGCGCGCTGCAGGACCAGCTCTACCACCGCGACCTGCCGCGGGTGCGCAACGCGCTGGGTACGGGTTTGAAATCGGCGCTGTTGAAAGGCCGCGCGAATTACCTGTGCAAGTACCGACTGGAACAGGCCAAGGGCGAACCACGCTTCACCACCCGCGAACAGATCTCGCAGTTCCAGCGCATCGTCGCCTGGGGCGGGCGCACCCAGTTCGGCGACATGGCCGAACTGGAAGCGCTGCCCGACGATTCGCCGCTGCTGCCGATGGTCACTTCGACCAATGACAATTGCCTGGGCACCGATTGTCCATTCTGGGGCGAGTGCTTCGTAGTGCAGGCGCGGCAGCGCGCGCAGTCGGCCGACATCGTCGTGGTCAACCACCACTTGCTGCTCGCCGACCTCGCCCTGAAGCAGGAAGGCTTCGGCGAAATCCTTCCAGGGGCGCAGGCCTTCGTCATCGACGAGGCCCACCAGCTGCCGGAACTGGCGGCGAATTTCTTCGGCGAAAGTTTCGGCATGCGCCCGATCCAGGAACTCGCCCGCGACTGCCTGGCCGAGTGCAAGGAAATCCCCGGCGCCCTTGCCAGCCTGCAGGTACCGGTACGCGCGCTGGAGCAGTCACTGCGCGAACTGCGCGCAGGCATGGAAGGCCTGCCGGTGCGCGGGACCCGCTTCCGCGCGTTGTCCAAGCCGGAAGTGCGCGAGGGTTTCGATGCGCTGACCGAATCGCTGCGGCAGTTGCTGGAAATAACCGTCGCCATGGCCGACACCTCGCTGGGCCTGGATGCGTGCGCCGCGCGCGCGAAAGACGCCTCGACCCGGCTGGCGCGCTGGCTGGGCGACGACTCCCGCGCCGACGACGAGCGCCTGGTTGATTTCGAAGATGAAGCGCCGTTGCCCACCAGCGACGTGCTCTGGTACGAACTCACCCAGCGCGGCTTCCGCTGCCAGCGCACGCCGCTGGATGTGTCCGGCCCGTTACGCGAACATCGCGAGAAGTCGCATGCGTCGTGGGTATTCACCTCGGCCACGCTGGCCGTCGGCGGCAGCTTTGATCACCTCGCCGTGCGCCTGGGGCTGGACGATCCGCAGACCCTGCTGCAGCCCAGCCCATTCGACTGGCCGAAACAGGCGCTCTGTTATTTGCCACAGGGCTTGCCCGAACCCAATTCGCGCGGCTACGGCACCGCGTTGATCGCTGCGATTTATCCGGTGTTGCAAGCTTCCAATGGACGCGCCTTCCTGCTGTTCGCCTCGCATCGCGCCTTGCGCGAGGCGGCCGAAACCCTGCGCGACGCGCCGTGGCCGTTGTTCGTGCAGGGCGAGGCACCGCGGGCGACGCTGCTGCAGCGCTTCCGCGAATCCGGCAACGGCGTGCTGCTGGGCGCGGCCAGTTTCCGCGAAGGTGTGGACGTGGTTGGCGATGCGCTGTCAGTGGTGGTGATCGACAAGCTGCCGTTCGCCGCACCGGACGATCCGGTATTCGAGGCGCGGCTGGAAGCGATCCGTCGCGACGGCGGCAATCCGTTCCGTGACGAGCAACTGCCGCAGGCGGTGATCGCGCTCAAGCAGGGCGTCGGCCGCCTGATCCGCAGCGAAACCGACCGCGGCGTGCTGGTCCTGTGCGACCCGCGCCTGACCGGCAAGTCCTACGGCAAAGTCTTCCTGGATTCGCTGCCGCCGTTCACGCGCACGCGCAACGTGGAAGACGTGGAGGCGTTCTTTGCGGCAGAATCGGTATTGACATGAAACTCCTAGCCCTCGAAACCGCCACCGAAGCCTGCTCCATCGCCCTGTACCTGGATGGCGAGGTCATCGAGCGCCACGAGATCGCGCCGCGCCTGCATGCCGAATACGCCTTGCCGTGGGCGGAAGCGCTGCTCGCCGAGGCCGGCATCGCCAAGTCGCAGCTCGATGCGATTGCGATCAGTCGCGGCCCCGGTGCGTTCACTGGCGTGCGCCTGGCCATCGCCCTGGCCCAGGGCATCGCCTTGGCGCTGGACAAGCCGGTGGTCGCGGTGTCCACGCTGCAGGCCATCGCGGTGCAAGCGCAGGGCGAACGCATCCTCGCCGCGATCGATGCGCGCATGGGCGAGGTCTATGTCGGCGCCTTCGCACGCAATGGCGATCAACTGACCGCGATCTCCACGGAAATCGTCTGCGCCCCGGGCGCGGTCACGCTGCCTGATGACGAAGGTGGCTGGCACGGCGTCGGCACCGGCTTCGCCGCCGCCGATGGCCTTCTCCAGCAGCACCTGCATTCGCAACTGGCGTCGGTCGATGCCAGCGCATTGCCGCACGCCGCCGACGTGGCACGACTCGCGGTAGCTGCGTACCTGCGCGGCGAAGCGGTCGCGCCGGAGCGCGTGGAGCCGGCCTACCTGCGCAATAACGTGGCCTTGACCCTGGAAGAGCAGAAGGCGTTACGCGCGTCGCGTTGATCGATTGAAGCAGGCTGCGCCGCTACGGCGTTTGATCGACACCACCCGACCAGGATTCGCCCACGTCGAGCGCCTTGTACAGGCGAACCTCGAAGCGTTTTCCATCCGAGTGATACAGGACGGGCCAGCGCACCCGCTTGCCATAATCGATCCGGGACGAATACCGGTCATGACGGGGCTGCCATCCCGTCACCGTCTTCGGACAGGCATGTTGTCGATTGCATTCGGCTTGCAACCGCGAGGCCGTGGCGCTGGCGAATTCGCGCGCTGGAACCAGGGATGCATGGGTGTACAGGATCGCCAGCGCGCAGATTGCGGTGGCGATCGATGGGCGCAGCAGCCTTGCATAGGGTTTGTCGGGATGCAGCAGCAGGTAGGCGATGCGCAACAGGGAAACCATGCCGACCAGGAAAAACAGCCCGCCGGCGACATACAGCGAAGGTCCATGCGTCGTCGAGGCAGGCCATAGAAGCAGCAGGGGCGGAGCAACCTGTTGAAGCAGGGAAGGTCTTTTGTCCGGCGTCATGAGTGTCAGGAGCCTGTATCGGGTCGATGTGCCAAGCGCGTCCAGACTTTGAGGGACAGGTCAGGCATCGCTGTCCTTGCGTACAACGACATTCCTGGCAAGCGTCTTGAACTTCACGCCGTTCTTCTGTTCCACGGTGAGGGTGACGTGGCCGGTCTTGCTGGTCTTGATGTCGCTCACGGTGCCGGACTTTCCCGCATGCGTGCCGCCGACGACCTCGCAATAGTCCCCGTTATCCGGCCCGGTCGGCGTTGTCGTCTTCATGGTGCTTCCCCGTGCATCCGGAACAAAGCCGACCCGCGAAGCGGTTCGGCGTGGGTGGATCGTCAGGCATCGCCCTCGGGTTTCACATGGGGAGCCAGGAAAGCCATGTAGTCGGCCTTGCCCAGCGGGACGCCCAGCTTGCGCAGGATCGCGTACGCGGTCGTGATGTGGAAATACAGGTTCGGCAGCAGGTAGTCGCTTACGTATTGGCGGGCGGGCAGCTCGCAGTACATGGTCGGCCCCAGGCCGATGCGCTTGATCTCGTCGAGCTTGCTGTCGCTGGCATTGATGCTGGAGACGAGCTTTCGCGTCTGCTCGATATGGGATCGCGCCAGTTCAATCGAATCGACTTCCCGCGCCAGATTCTCCACCGGGCTGCCCGCGCACCATTGGGCGAATCCGCGCGGCTGGTTGCAGGCGAAAGCGATCTGGGTTCCGAGCGGAAGCATGTCCTCCGCGAGTCGCTCCTGCAGGGCGGCGCCCAGGTCGGGGAGGTGCTTTTCGCCGACATCGAGGATGTGATTGAGGGTGGCGAGTCGCGACAGGAAGATGCGTTGGATCTCGGTGATTTCTTGAGTGCTCATGTGGTTTCCGCGCTGGTTGGTTGTGATGGTGGAGGCTTGGATGAATTGTCAGGGCTTATGCGGCGCGGCGCGGCGTGTCACGAAACGCGACACAAGCCAGGTGAGAAGCACCAGGACGGTAGGGCAGGCCCAGCCAAAGTACAGGGCAATTGAAAGGGTGTCCCCGCTTTCTTGCGACGGATCCCTGGCGGCAAGGAAAGCCCAGGCCACGTTCAATGCCCAACCCGTTGCGACGGCAATGGCCGCCGCGAACACGCCTTTCAAGCGGAAGCGCAACCTGAGCAAGAGGAACAGCGCGACTGGCAGTACCAGGGCCGTTATCAATAGTGCGGTGACTGCGGAATTTTCCATGAGAAGTCCTGGCGCCTGGATTGAGCCGAGCCGCGAAGCGGGCCCGGATTGGAAGGATCAGCTAGGCAGGGCCGCCCCGACGGCGGGCCTGGTTGAATGCAAGGATCAGGGCAACCACTAGAAGCAGGGCGCCGGCGAGTTGGAATCCGCCATTGCCCGTGTAAGTGCCAACGAGCAGCAGAAACGCCGCGGCTATCAGAAGCGCAAGGGTGCTGGAAGTGATCTGCTTCAAGTTCATGTTTATGCCCCAAGGATGGGTTGCGTCAGGCATGAGCACCTGACGTCTGAATAAAGCTTATTCGAGTAGGTTTCCGATCGTGGTGAAAAGGCGATGGGTAGACCGGCTCAGCCGTTGAAAGCCGCTACGCTCAACCCATCCTACGAGTTCCCAGGCCGAAGTTGTTGGTGCTATTGACCAGTCGCGCAAACAGGTGGGCGTATGCAAACGCGCCGATCAATGGCGTGAAGACGAGCATGAAGCCAACCCCGGCCCAACCAAAGAAGGAGCCAGGAATCATTACGGCATATGCGACCGGTGCATAAAGACCGAGAACAACCCTTTGCAGGGGTGTTTCTCCTCCCATGGTGTCCAAGCCAAAAATCCAGTAGCACACGCAAAGCAGAAGCTGTGGAATCAGCAAGCAAAGGAATAGTCGCCTGGAGTACTTGCTTTTTGTCATTACGTCCAATACCTGGGTTAAGCCGACCCACAGCAGGACGGCGACACAGAGAATAATCGAAGGCCCGCAATCAGGCCCTTTCCCGATGCAGGTTCGAATTGAATGAATTTTTAGGCGCGTGCACCAACGAAACGTTGTTTACCAGCCGCTGCGATGTTTATTGCGAGGAGGTTTTGGCTTGCGGAATATCAGCGTTATCACCCAGACCACGATGCCGACAATCGCGACAATCGGGCACAGGAAGCCGATCAGGTAGCCGGTCTTGTAACCTGCTTCAGCGGCTCCGCCTTGGGCCTGGGCATGCGCCATGATCGGCAGCAGCAAGACCAGTACGGAAAATATATTTCTACGCATGACTCCCCCTTTCTCTAACGACTAATGCCTGAATCAAACAGATCTTCCGTGGGTTTGGCTTGAATGAATTGCTAGGCCCTTAGCCCCCACTTGCCAGCGCCAGCGGCTTTCAGGCTGGCTTCGGCAAGCGTCAGCCGGGCCCAGTCAACCAGCTCAGGAGATGGATTCCTGGAATCGGGTCGGCGCAGAATTTCAGAGACATTGGCAGCAATCTGGAAGGGAGTCACGAATATGCCCTTCAAACTCCACCAGCCTAAGGTCGTGCAGTACAGGATCGCCCACAAGTTGTTGCTGTTGGCGCACGATCTGCATGTAAACCGGCTTTCCGTGCTTGTGGCGACGAAGAACACCATTGATGAAATGTAGTGCGATTTATGGATGTCGGGATTCTTTCGCGGAAGCGTGCATTTTCGGCAGGGTGCTGCCTTCAATGACCTTGCGTGCTCCAGCGCCTGTGCGTCGGTAACGTCGACCGCCGCCTGGCGCAGTCGGGAAGTGTGGAAGCAATCCATGTTGCAGAATTTCTGGCCATCGGCCAGGAATGGGCCGGGAAGCAGGCTCTTGCCGCAGAAGTCACATTGATTTGTTGCGCCAGTCTTCAGGTAATAGTCCTTCCTGGATTGGTGGGTCAGCTCAACCAGCTGCCCCCTGGAAATTCCTCGCTCATTCAGGACATGAGTCAAGGCATCGCGAGCCTCGTCGGTCAGTTCCTGGGTCGCGAGCCTCTCGAGGAGGCTGTCGGTTTCTTGCTTCTGGAACTGCTTGACGAAAAAACCCATGGAATACATCGAGTCCTCCCTAAGGACCTGGCGCCTGAATATAAGCCGCCCCGATGCGGGTTCGGCTTTAATGGATTGTTAGCGCTCAGGCAGGCTGCTCATCAACGCAGCGTCAGCACCATTGATTGAAATCTTGCTGATCTTCTCCGGCGTTGATTTCAACTCGAATGAAGCCCAGTACTCACAGTAGCAAGCCGCTAGAGCTCCATCGTCATTGCTCATGGAATAGCTGAGATCAACCGAACTGCCAATAATGCTGGCTTTTGGGTTCGTTCCGATGGTGTAGCCGCATGTTTCGGGGTGTTTGATAAGAAGCGTGATCTTGCCTTTGCGTCCGGTTTGCCAAGCTTGCGGTTGAATCTTCTCATCAGTCCAGTCGCCTGAGCAGCCGAGGAACTCAAACGACTGGAGATTAGACGCGGCTGGAAGAGCTGTTCTGATTGGCTCTGGGACGAGATCTGGATTCACCTTCGATAGTGCATAGGTGCTCAGTGCAAGCAGAGCAATGGTGAAGGCGATTATTCGCAATCGGGAAACTTTCATGGGTGCTGACTCTTAAACAGATCCCGTCGCCGGGCGATATCAGGCATCGTCTGCCCCGAGGGTCCGCTAGTCAATGTCGCTTCCGATGGCATACTTCCCGTCGCTCCCGCCCGCGCGGCGCAGTGACCGATCGTTGCACCTGGCAAGAGGCGGAGCCTCACTTCAACCACACAAGGATTCGTGCGCATGACCCAGAACCTGATCGACCTCAGCTTCACGGAAGAACAACTGCGCGCCATCGATGGCGCCATCGCTATCCTCGAAGCCCACCTCACCGGACTGATCGCGTTGAGTGCGGCCCAGCGTCTTTCATTGCAGAAGATGGGCGCCGCTGGTGAGCCGTTCTGCCGCAGTACGGTGTCGTTGCTGGCGCACAACCCGCAGATCGTTCCGCCCTCGTTGGGAGTGGCGGACGCGCAGGCCGACCTGTTGGCCCTGGACCAGCTGCGCCCGCGGGCGATCCGCCTGAAGACGCTGGTGGGCAGGGTCGAGGATTCGGAGATGGCCCTGGGCAGCGATGTATTCGCGGTCGCCCGGGTGGGCTATAAGCTGCTCGGGGCGATCGGCGGCGGCCAGGGCCTGAAGGGCGCCCGCCGAGAGCTGGAGCCGCGCTATTACCGGCCTAGGCGCGGCGGCCAAAACGCAAAGACGGCGGACTGAGCCTTGCGGCCACCGCTCGCGGGCCCGTTCCCGGTGTTGCCGGGCACGCTCGACGGGGTCCACCCTGCACACGCCACCAGATCCGGGCCGCTCTCCAGCCTTTGAGGTTGGAGCTTCAACCTTTTTGCTTGAAGCGCGAACCTTTGAGGTTGGGGCTTCAACTTTTTTGCTTGGAGTACAAGCCTTTGAGGTTGGAATTCCAGCCTTCTAACTTGGGGCATGAGCCTTTGAGGTTGGACTTCCATCCTTTTAGCTTGGAGAGCTAACCTCCGAGGTTGAGTTTTCAATCTTTCAGGTTGAGGTGTGAACCTTTTTGCTTGGAGTGCGAACCTACAAGGTTGGAGCTCCAGCCTTTTAGCTTGAAGCGCGGCGGGATAGGGTGGGCTTGGGTCCACCCTATTGACTCTCGGGTATTCAAAAGCCCCTCTCCCATCGGGAGAGGGGTTGGGGTGAGGGTGCGGCGAAGTTGTGGAGAACTGGACCACTACAGCTTCGCCGTACCCTCATCCGCCCTTCGGGCACCTTCTCCCGAGGGGAGAAGGGTTATGCCGTTAGGCAGGTGGATGCTTCTCCACGCCCACGCCATGCCCGTACACCAGCTTGCCGCCGAACCAGCCGCCTATTCCCAGGACCACGAAGCCGATCATGCTCAAGCCCAGCTCCACGATGTCGGGTTGGGTCAGCGTGGTGCCCTTCAGGCGCAGGAACAGGCTGGTCGCGTACAGGCACGAGGCGGTCAGCATCAGCAGCATGTGCCGGTTGAGGTCGCGGGTGGCCGGGTGTTCTGCACCGACTTTCAACAGCTCCATGAAGCCGGTCGCCATCGCCGCCAATGCGATCAGCGTGCCCAGTGCAAGCAGCACGCCGGCCAGCATCCATACCGGTTTTCCCCACCACAGGCTGGCCACGTCCGCGGCCGTGGCCAGCGACCAGCAGGCGATCGGGAAATGGACCAGCGCCGGATGCAGGGGATGGCTCATGGCGAGGCCTCGTCTATGCCACCAGCACGGCGCTGAGCAGGGTCAGGAAACCCGCCACCGCGACGCCGGCATGGACGAACACCACCGCCTTCGGCGCGACCGTGCCGCGCAGGTGCAGTGAAGCCAGGTAGAAACCGCCAAGGGCCGCCACCACCAGCAGGCCCAGGGCGGCGGTGACGCGTGCGGGCGTCGCGCCCTGCAACACGGTGAGGATCAGCAGGACCAGGCCGCTGGCGCCGAGCAGTGCGTGCAGGATCGAAATGGCCCACGGGGCGAGCTTGCCGCGCAGCACGCTGCTGGCCAGGACCAGTCCGCCGACGGCGGCGATGGCGAAAACGATGAGTGCATAAGTGAGCATGTCTGATCCTCGGGTGGTGGGTGCAGCAGGTGGAAGGCATGGGCGAAATCGCCAATGCCCGTTTCAGTCGCTCAGGCCTTGCGCCCGTCGTCGTCGTGCACGCTGAAGCGCGCATCGAGCCGCTTCAACACCGTCGTGGTCATGCGGTCGCAGCGCGGGCCGAGGAAGGGGAAGGCATCGGTCAAGGTCGTCGCCAGGCTGTCGTGCAAAGCCGCACGCAGTAGCCGGCGCGCGCGGTACAAACGCGTCTTCACCGTTTCCTGGCGCAGGTCGAGGCTGTAGGCGGTTTCCTCGACCGTGCATTCCTCGATCTCACGCATCACGAACACGATGCGGAACGGTTCCGGCAGTTCCTCGATGGCGTGTTCGACCAGCTTGCGGATCTGCGCGCGCGCGGCGCTGGCGGCGGGGTCCTCGTTGCCGAACTTCGACGGGAACTGCACGATCCGGTCGCTGGCCTGCGAGGCCTCGATCTGGTCGATGTCCACGGTGTTCCTCCGCTGGCGCAAGCGGCCATAGGCTTCGTTGAGCACGATCCGGGTCATCCAGGTGAGCAGTGCCGCCTCGCCGCGGAACGTGTGCAATTTCTCGTACGCATGCGTGTAGGCCTCCTGGACCACGTCCTCGGCCTCGGCGTCGTCGTTGACCACGCCGCGCGCGACCCGGAACAGGCGCTGGTTGCAGCGCTGCATGATGTGGCGGAAGGCGCCGCGATGCCCCGACTGGGCCAGGGCGACCAACGCCGTGTCGTCCAGCTGGGCGTAATCGATGGCAAGCGCGTTGGCGGGCGTGGTCATGGTCCTCTCCTTCTACACCCATCGGATGCGCGAGTGCGTGCGAGGTTCCCGTGTAGAGGTTCTTTGTGGAAACCGAACTGCAGCGGTGTACCGTATCGGCATGAGCGAACCCCCGGTCACGTCAGGCGACGAAAAGCGCAGCACCGCTTTCGTGCTGGCGGGCGGCGGCAGCCTGGGCGCGGTGCAGGTGGGCATGCTCAAGGCGCTGGCGCGGAAAGGCATCGTTGCCGATTTCGTGGTCGGCGCCTCGGTCGGCGCGATCAACGGCGCCTACTACGCCGCCGATCCGGATGAAGCGGGCGTGGCCCGGCTCGAGCGGATCTGGCGGGGATTGCGTCGCGCGGACATCTTCCCGCTGTCGCTGGCCGGCAGCCTGTCGTGGCTGCTGGGACGGCGCGATTACCTGGCCACGCCGTCGCTGTTGCAGTTGCTGATCGAATCCGAACTTCCATATCGCCGGCTCGAACAGGCACGGCTGCCGTGCCATATCGTCGCCACCGACGTGCTGGATGGCACGGAAGTGGTGTTTTCCAACGGAGACGTGGTGCCGGCGCTGCTCGCAAGCACGGCGATACCGGTGATCTTCCCGACCGTGTCGATCGGACAGCAGCACCTGATGGATGGTGGCGTCGCCGGCAATACGCCGATTTCCACCGCCCTGCACCTTGGCGCGACCCGGGTGATCGTGCTGCCGACCGGCGTGCCGTGCACGCTGGAAAAACCGCCGCGTGGTGCCTTCGCCATCGCCGTGCACGCCCTGAACCTGCTGGCGATGCGCCAGTTGCGCAGCGACGTCGAGCGTTATTCCGAACGTTGCGAACTGGTCGTCATCCCGTCGCTATGCCCGCTGGCGGTGCACGCCTACGATTTCTCGCATACCGGTGAGTTGATTGATCGCGCCGAGGCCTCGACCCGCCTATGGCTGCGTGGTGGACTGGACAATCGCGACGCGCTCACGGCGTTGCTGCCGCATCGGCACCCGGTCGCCTAGACACGCAGTAATGCCATGAAAGGCCTAGACTCGATGCCGTTGTCCCCCTGGCCAAGGAAATCCGTGATGCGCGCACTTGCCTGCCTGCCAATGCTCCTGGCCGTCCTGCTGGTGCCGCTCGCGCCGACCGCGCACGCCGCCGACAATGGCATCCCGGTCGACCCGTCGAAATACGCGAACCGCGCGACCTTGCCCGACTTCACCGCCGCCGACTGCCCGGACATGCCGCGCGGTCTGGAACAGGTCAAGGGCAACCTCTATCGCCACACCAGTGGAGCGGGCCTGGCCGTACACAGTGGCCTGGTGCTCATCACCAGGTAGGGCGCGCTGGTCATCGACCCCGCGGCGACCTGTACCGCCGGCTGGCTGCGTGACGAGATCCGCAAGCGTTTCAACATGCCGGTTAAATACGTGGTCTATACCCATGCCCACACCGACCATATCAGCGGTGGCCAGGTGTTCCAGAAGGACGGCGCGATCGTCGTAGCCAACCAGCGCGCGCTCGAACCGATCGTCGGCGAGAAGCTGCCCACTGCCGTGCCGGACCGGGTGTTCGACACCGACATCAAGATCGAACTCGGCGGGGAAACAGTGCTGCTGCATCGCGTCGCTCCCAGCCACTCCGACAGCATGGTCATGGTGATGTTCCCGAAGTACAAGGCGCTGCAGTGCACGGATGTCTGCGAAGGAAAGTCGATGCCCTACAACGACTTCCTCGACTTCTATTACCCCGGCTGGATCGAGACGCTCGACTGGGTGTTGCAGCAGGATGTGGATGTGATCGACATCGGGCATTACAGCCCGGCAACCAGGCCCGACATCGCCGCCGAGCGAGCCTACATGGTCGACCTGCACCAGCAGGTGCTGGACCTGGTGCGTGCCGGCCAGTCGTGGGACCAGCTCTATCGCAACGTGAAGTTCAGCGACGAGACGAAGAAGTGGATCGGCTTCGACACCATGAAAACCCTGAACATCATGGGCATGTACCGCTGGGTGTCCAACCATCGCCGCGGCGAGTGGTAGTCGCATAGGGTGGGCTCAAGCCCGCCTGATGTGCTCATCGGGGTGCATCGGCTCCGTCAAGGACGGTGGGCCGGGGCCCACCCTATGGGTTAGTGATCTTCGCTATTCGTCGTCGCGCACTTCGCCACCCGCCAGGAACTGCCAGGTGCGGGTGACGTGGAGGATGTCGATGTTCTCGTCGGTCTTCGGCAGCGGCGGGAACGGCACCGACAACTGCACGATGCGCAGCGCGGTGG
>JBOHXX010000067.1:0-12484 GCA_050737675.1 Pseudoxanthomonas sp. | reverse complement strand
CCCGATGCACGGGCGATGCGTGCCCTGTTGCTCGACCAGACCCCATCATCCGAAAACCGCGCATGACCACCAGCATCACCGCCCGCGAATTGTTCGACCAGCAGAAGGACAAGCTCGCGCTGCGCTGGCTGGCCGGCGTGAAGGGCGACCAGCGCATGCTGGAAGCCGTCGACACCATCGCCCGCCGCCCATCGCTGGCCGGCTACCTCAATGCCATCTATCCCAACAAGGTGCAGATCCTCGGCAGCGAGGAACTGGCCTGGCTGGATTCGCTGGACTCGCGGCAGCGCTGGGAAACCATCGAGAAGATCATCCAGTACCGCCCGCTGGCGCTGGTGATCAGCAAGAACCAGTCCTGCCCGGAAGACCTACGCGACGCGGCCGAGGAATCGGAGACGCCGTTGTGGATCTCGCCCAAGCGCGGCCACGAACTGCTCAACCACCTGTCGTACCACATGGCGCGCACGCTGGCCCCGCGGGTGACCTTGCATGGCGTGTTCATGGAAATCTATTCCATCGGCGTGCTGATCACCGGCGAGGCCGGGTCGGGCAAGAGCGAACTGGCCCTGGAGCTGCTGAGCCGCGGCCACCGCCTGGTCGCCGACGATGCGCCCGAGTTCACCCAGATCGCCCCGGACGTGCTCGACGGCACCTGTCCGGAACTGCTGCAGGACCTGCTGGAAGTGCGCGGCCTGGGCGTGTTGAACGTGCGCGACATGTTCGGCGACACCGCGGTGAAGAAGAACAAGTACCTGCGCCTGATCGTGCACCTGACCCGGCCGATGACCGAACCCAACCCGCATGGTTACGAGCGCCTGACCGGCGACAGCGGCAGCCGCCACGTGCTGGACCTGGATGTGCCGCTGATCACCCTGCCGGTGATGCCCGGCCGCAACCTGGCGGTACTGACCGAGGCCGCAACGCGCCTGCACATCCTGCGCACCAAGGGCATCGACCCGGCGGCGATGTTCATTGCCCGCCACAGCAACCTGCTGGAACGCAGTTCGCCATGAGCGGCGACACCACCGAAGACAACGGAACCGAGACCCGCGGCCCCCTGCCGACAGTGGTGATCGTCAGCGGCCTGTCCGGCTCGGGCAAGTCGGTCGCGTTGAAGACCTTCGAGGATTTGGACTACTACTGCGTCGACAACCTGCCGGTGGAATTGCTGCCCTCGTTCGTGCGCAGCTTGATGCGCGACGACACGCTGCCGCAGAAGATCGCGGTGGGCATCGACGTGCGCAACCGCCACAGCGACCTGTCCAAGCTGGCGCAATGGCGCGCTGCGGTAACGGAGCTCGGACTGGGCGCCACCCTGATGTTCTTCGATGCCAGCGACGAAGTCCTGCTGCGGCGCTATTCCGACACCCGTCGCAAGCATCCGCTGGCCCACTTCGGGCTGTCCCTGCCGGAATCCATTTCCCGCGAGCGCCAGATCACCGCGCCGCTGCGCAGCGAAGCCGACGTGGTCATCGATACCAGCGCGCTCAACGTGCACCAGCTGCGGCGCCGGATCATCGCCGAGTTCGCGTTCAACAACAGCACGTCGCTGTCACTGCTGTTCGAATCCTTCGCCTACAAGCGCGGAGTGCCGGCGGACGCGGATTTCGTGTTCGACGCGCGGGTGCTGCCCAACCCGCACTGGAACCCCGCGTTGCGGCCACTGTCGGGCCGCGATGCCGGGGTGCGCGCTTACCTCGACGCGCAGCCGGAAGTCAGCGAGTACGTCGGCCAGGTCAGCAGCTTCCTCGATACCTGGCTGCCGCGCCTGCGCGGCGAGACCCGCAGCTACGTCACCATCGCCTTCGGCTGCACCGGCGGCAAGCATCGCTCGGTGTACCTGGCCGAACGCTTGGCCGAACACGCCCGCGGGCAGGGTTGGGAAGAGGTCGCGACTTTCCATCGCGAGCTGGATTGATTCCGGGGAAAGTCGCGCCCGCGGCGCTGGGAAGGGGAAAGTCGGCGGCTGTGCCGCCTGTGAATGGGTGGCTCGGGCGACTGGATTACCTATGCAACGAACCTGGAAGGCTTCGCCCTCCCCCTTCGCAGACCGCTCAGCGGTCGAACTTGAAGCCTAGCGCGGCGACTTCACCCTTCACCTCGCCCACGGCTTCCTGCATGTCATCCGCCTCTGCTAACGTTCCCCCATGGCCTGTGGCATCCTCCTCGTTACCCACCCCGGAATCGGCGCGTCGATCCTGGCAATCGCCACCTCGCTGATGCGGCAATTGCCGTTGCAGGCCGAGGCATTCGAAGTCCCGCTCGACGCCGATCTCGAGACCTTGCTGCCCCAGGCTTCCTCGGCGCTGCGACGGGTGGACAGTGGCGAAGGCGTGCTGGTGCTGACCGATCTTTACGGCGCCAGCCCCAGCAACCTGGCCGGGCAACTTGCCAAGCTGGGCACACCGGTCCGGCGCGTTTCCGCGCTGAGCCTGCCGATGCTGCTGCGAGTGATGAATTATCCGGAACAGGGATTGGACCAACTGCCGGCAACAGCCGCTGCCGGCACACGCAATGGAGCAATAGTCGACGATGCTTGAGCGCGAACTCACCGTTTCCAACCGCCTGGGCCTGCACGCCCGCGCCACCGCCAAGCTGGTGCAGGTGCTGTCGGCCTATCGCTGCAATGCGACGCTGTCGGCCAAGGGCCGCGAGGTCAACGCCAAGAGCATCATGGGAGTGATGCTGCTGGCCGCCGGCCAGGGCACGCCGGTGACGGTGCGCGTGGATGGCGAAGGCGAAACCGAGGCGATGGAAGCCGTGGTTGCCTTGTTCGAGCGACGATTCGACGAGGAAGCCTGACCGGTGCCTGCGCACCTTCCCGGCCACGGCGCATCGCGCGGCAGCGCGCTTGGCCGTGCCAGGGTGCGCCTGCCACATGCGCTGGAGGTGGTCGAACAACGCATTCCCGCCGCTGCCGTGGAACGGGAGCTGCGGCGCCTGCACGACGCGGTCGATTCCACCCGCGCCGAAATGCATGTCCTGCGCGAGCGCCTGCACGGTGCACTGGCCAAGGAAGTCGGCGAATTCCTCGACCTGCATGCGCTGCTGCTCGACGATCCGGAATTGCTCCACGGCCTGGACGAACTGATCCGCGCCGGCCGCTACAGCGCCGATTACGCCCTGCGCCTGCAGCGCGATCGTCTGGCCGCGGTGTTCGACGGCATGGACGATGCCTACCTCAAGAGCCGCATGGATGACCTGGACCATGTGATCGGCCGCATTCACGCCCATCTGCAAAAGCGGAGCCATGGCCCCAAGGGCGTGGCCGGCGACATCCTGGTCAGCGACAACGTGGCCCCGTCGGAACTAGCGCAGCTGCAGGTCCAAGGCGTGGTCGCGATAGTGACGTCCGGCGGCAGCACGCTCTCGCACAGCGCCATCCTCGCCCGCAGCCTGCACATGCCGCTGGTGGTGGGTGCCAGCAAGGCCCTGCAGAAGATCAACGACGGCGATGTGCTGATCGTCGATGGCGCCAGCGGCTCGATCGTGATCGAACCCGGGCCCGAAGAGCTGCGCGCCTATCGCCAGCGCCTGCGCGACCTGGCCAGGGAACAGAAGGAGCTGGGACGCCTGCGCTCCAAGCCCACGCGCACCCAGGACGGAGTCGACATCGCCTTGCTGGCCAACGCGGAATCGCGCGAGGACGTGGCCAATGCCCACGCCCTGGGCGCGGCCGGGCTGGGCCTGTACCGCACCGAATTCCTGTTCCTGCAACGCAACGAATTGCCCGGCGAAGAGGAACAGTTCCTCTGCTACCGCGACGCCGTGCTGGGCATGAGCGGGCGGCCGGTGACCATCCGCACCCTGGACCTGGGCGCCGACAAGGCCGACCGTACCGGGCTGGTGCTGGGCAACGAGGACAATCCGGCGCTGGGCCTGCGCGGCGTACGCCTGTCGCTGGCCAACGGCGAGCTGTTCGACACCCAGTTGCGCGCCATCGTCCGTGCCTCCGGCTACGGCCCGGTGCGCGTGCTGGTGCCGATGGTCAGTACCCGCGAGGAAATCCTGGCCGTGCGCCGGCGCCTGAAGCGCGTCACCGGCAATCTGCGCAAACAGGGTGCGGAAGTGGCCGACGATATCCCGCTGGGCGCGATGATCGAGGTGCCGAGCGCGGCAATCGCGCTGCACGCCTTCGTCGATGTGGTGGACTTCCTGTCGGTCGGCACCAACGACCTGGTCCAGTACCTGCTGGCCGCGGACCGCAACAATGATGCCCTCGGCGACCTCTATTCGCCCTTGAATCCCGGCGTCATCCGCCTGCTCAAGCACATCATCAACATCGCCAACGAACACAGGACGCCAGTCGCGGTCTGCGGCGAAATCGCCGGCGATGCCGCGCTGACGCCGCTGCTGCTGGCCCTGGGCCTGACCGAATTCAGCCTGCACCCCGCCACCCTGCTGGAAGTGCGCAAGGCCATTCGTGGCAGCGACCTGTCCGCACTGAAGGCCCGCACCGGCAAACTGCTGCTGGCGCGCGACCGGGCCGGCATCGAGAACTGGCTGCAATCCGCCTCGCATCTGTAGGAGCGGGCCTTGCCCGCGATGCTCTTCGCGGGTTGTCGGATGAGCAGACATCGTGGGCGAATCGTTCTTGCGCGTCATCCGGACGCAATGGTTTCCCCAGCCACTGCCAGTGGCGATAATGCGGCCATGAATGCACCAGCACCGAGCGCCAACCTGCTGACCATGATCGCCCCACGCGTGCTCGCGAAGGCCGACCGTTTGCGCGATGGATTCCCCGGCGCACGACCCTTCGCTCATTGCGTGATCGATGGCTTCTTCACCGATGCCTTCGCCCGCACCCTGCTCGACGCATTCCCCGCCTTCGAACGCGGCAACTCGCTCAACGAGGACGGCATGTCCGCGGGGAAATCGGTGGTCGAGCAGATGCATTCGCTGGGCGAAGGCTATGCGCGCCTGGATCGATGCGTGCAGTCGACCGGATTCCTGGAACTGATCGGCCGCATCACCGGCATTCCAGACCTGCTCTACGACCCATGGTATTTCGGTGGCGGCACGCATGAGAACCGCGATGGACAGAGCCTGGATAACCACATCGATTTCAACTACCACCCTGGCACCGGCTGGCACCGGCGCCTGAACCTGATCGTTTACCTGAACCCCGAATGGGAAGAAAGCTGGGGCGGCGCGCTGGAACTGCACCGCGACCCCTACAACCCCGAGGCGGACGAGGTGGTCAGCGTCGCCCCGCTGTTCAACCGCTGCGTGATCTTCGAAACCACCGAGCACAGCTGGCATGGTTTCCCGGAGATCCAGTTGCCTGCTGACAGATCCGGGCTCAGCCGCAAATCCATTGCCCTGTACTTCTATACCCGCGATCGTCCCGAGGCACAGACCGCGCAGGCGCACTCGACCATCTACGTCGATCGCACCCTGCCCGCGCACTTCAAGCCGGGGCGTGTATTGAGCGAGCGCGATTGCGTCGAGCTGCACGACCTGATGGACCGCAGCAGCAGTCACAATCGTCGCCTGTATGTCGAAATCTCCCGGCTGCAGACCGAACTGGGGCAGACTCCGTTGAACCGCATCATCCAGGGCGTTCGGCGCCTGCTCGCCCGCGGCAAATTGCGCTGACGCACAACCTGCATCCGGTCGGGGTGTGCAGATGTACATCGCGGGGGGATAATGCTGCGATGAACGCCTGACCTGCCGCCTCCCGCACGGGAGCGGCCCCACCGCTACCGGGAGTCGCGCATGGCTGAAGCCGTCCGCCACGACAAGACCGCGCGCCAGCTGCGCCTGCTGTCCGATGCACTGGACAGTGGCCGGCTGGGACCCGTGCGCCGCCTGATCAATACCCTGGCCCCGGCGGAAATCGGCAACCTGCTGGAATCGCTGCCGCCCGGCAAGCGCGTGGTCGTGTGGGGCCTGGTCGATGCCGAGGACGACGGCGAGGTGCTGGTCCACGTCGGCGACGAGGTCCGCGAAAGCCTGCTCGCCGACATGGACCCGGACGAGATCATCGCCGCGGTCGAAGACCTCGACATCGACGACCTCGCCGACCTGGTCGAGGACCTGCCGGATACGGTCATCGATGAAGTGCTCAAGTCGATGGATCGCGAGAACCGCGAACGGCTCGAACAGGTCCTGTCGTACCCGGAAGACACCGCCGGCCGCCTGATGAATCCCGACGTGGTCACGGTGCGCGCCGACGTCAACGTCGACGTGGTCCTGCGCTACCTGCGCCTGCGCGGCGAACTGCCCGACCACACCGACCATCTGTTCGTGGTCAGCCGCCGCCACCAGTACCTGGGCCGGCTGTCGCTGGCGTCGCTGGTCACCCATGAAGACAGC
This sequence comes from Pseudoxanthomonas sp., assembly GCA_050737675.1. Lineage (GTDB taxonomy): Bacteria > Pseudomonadota > Gammaproteobacteria > Xanthomonadales > Xanthomonadaceae > Pseudoxanthomonas_A. The sequence continues at coordinate 6,166 of JBOHXX010000067.1, read as the reverse complement.
ACCCCGATCAACCGCCTGATCGATGACGAACAACCGGCGATCGAGGTCGAGGATTCCGCCGACTCCGTCGCACGCCAGTTCACCGACCACGACTGGATCTCCGCGCCGGTGGTGGACGACAACAACATCCTGCTCGGCCGCATTACCATCGACGACGTGGTCGACATCATCCGCGAGCAGGCCGAACACCAGGCCTTGGGTGCAGCCGGCCTTGACGAGGACGAAGATCTGTTCAGCCCGGTGCCACGCGCGTTCCGTCGTCGCCTGACCTGGCTGGGCATCAACCTGGGCACCGCATTCCTCGCCTCATCGGTAGTCGGTCGATTCGAGGGCACCATCGAGAAGATCGTCGCCTTGGCGGTGTTGATGCCGATCGTCGCCGGCATGGGCGGCAACGCAGGGACCCAGGTGCTTGCGTTGATGGTGCGCGGCCTGGCCCTGGGCCAGGTCGGCGCCTCAAACGTACGCACGCTGCTGTGGAAGGAACTGCGCGTCGCGCTGATGAACGGACTGACCCTGGGCTTGTTCCTGGGCATCATCGTCTGGCTGTGGTTCCGTGATCCGCTGCTGTCGCTGGTGATCGGCAGCGCGTTGACCATCAATCTGCTTTCCGCTGCCACTGCCGGCGTGATGGTGCCGCTGACGCTCAAGCGCATGGGCTTCGATCCCGCGCTTGCCGGCGGAGTGATCCTGACCACGGTCACCGACGTGATGGGCTTCCTGAGCTTCCTCGGACTGGCGACGGCCGTCCTGCTGCACTGAAACCGGCATGCAACGATTGGGCAAGGTCCAGGACTGGAACGACGAGCGCGGTTATGGATTCATAGCTCCGTTGGATGCAACCGACGATGGCGCACGGACGTTCTTCCATATCCGCGACTACCAGCAGGCGGGCCGCCGGCCGGAGCACGGCGAACTGGTCAAATATGCAGCCACCCGCCAAAGCGACGGCCGCTGGCGTGCGACCGAAGTACGCCGTGCCGTGCAATCCGCCATCAATCCAAGAACATCGAAGCCAGCGCCCAAGCCGTACAAGGCGCCCTATTCGGCTGCGTCCGATCTGCTGCGGGCCGCACTGGTGCTGGCCTATGTCGCCTTCATTGCATGGTCGGTCGAACGCGGCATGCTGATACTGGAAACCGCGTTCATCCCCGCCATCGCCTGCATCGTCACCTACATGGCATACGCCGCCGACAAACATTTCGCCCAGACCAACCGCTGGCGCATTCCCGAAGCCAATCTGCACCTGCTGGAATTGCTGGGCGGATGGCCTGGCGCGCTTGTCGCCCAGCGCCTGCTTCGCCACAAGACCCGCAAGGCCAGCTATCGCATCGTTTTCTGGATGATGGTCGTGCTGAACGTAATGGCCATGGCCGCATGGGCATTCTGGAACCCATGACTTGCCGGGCGCAGCGCTCGCGTATCCTGTCCCTGTCCATAGCACGGGATGCTTGCTGCCATGAAATCCGCCCGATTCCACCGCGCCTTCTTTTCAGGCTGCATTTTCATATTCGCCCTGGCCGCTTGTAGCAGCATGCCTACTCCCAAGCACGGAAATTTCGTCGAGCGCAATGTGACCGTGGCCGGTAAGGTCCGTGCCTACCAGGTGTTCGTGCCGGCCGCACGGGCGCTTGGCGGGAAATTGCCGATCATCCTGTTCCTGCATGGTTCCGGCGAGCGTGGATCGGACAACAGGATCCAGCTTGATGCCGGGCTGGGTCCGTATGTGCGCAAGCACGCCGCGGATTTCCCCGCCATCGTGGTGTTCCCGCAGGTGGAAGAGAACGGGGAGTGGATAGGCGCCAACGTCGACATGGCCCTGGCCTCACTCGATGCCGCGTCGCGCGAGTTCGATGGCGATCCGCAGCGCACCTACCTGACCGGCTTGTCGATGGGCGGTTACGGAACCTGGGAAACCGCGCTCAAGGCGCCCAAGCGCTTCGCCGCGCTGGTGCCGATCTGCGGCGCGATCCTGCCGCCCAGCGACGAACGCAAGCTCTACGTGACCGAAGTGGCCAATGCCGCCGATCCGTATGCAACGCTTGCCGGCAAGCTGCACGAAGTCCCCGTCTGGATCTTCCACGGCGCCAAGGACGACGCGGTATCGCCCGCCGATGACCGCAAGATCTTCACCGCGCTCAAGGCGGTGGGCGCGGATGTGCAGTACACCGAATTTCCCGACGCCGGCCACAACTCCTGGGACGCCACCTACCATCACGACGCCATGTGGAACTGGCTGTTCTCGCAGCGCAGGTCCTGAGGCGGCGAAACCATGGCCGAGATCATCCGCAACTATTTCACCCCGCGCTGGCGCAGCGACGAAATCACCTGCGCCTGCGGATGGCGTGGCGATTCCCGGGCGATGGCCATGGAACTGCACGAGGAAGTCACCGACTACGCATGCCCCGCCTGCGAATCCACGCTACTGATCGTGTCCCACCCGAACCTCGACCAGGTCAGGCAAGCGGCGGCCGAAGGCAATCTTGAAGCCAGCCAACAGCTTTCGATCATCGAGGAAGCGTTCGCGGCCCACGGCAAGCCCGCGCCCTGATCCGGTTTCCCGGCGATCGACGACGGCGCGCTGCCGTGGTCAGCGTTTTTCGATCCACAGGCTGCAGCCGCCAGCAGCCGTTTCCGTTCCCACGATCGTGTGCCGCATGAGTTCCGGGAACTTCCAGGCGCAATAACTGCTGCCGAACAAGACGCCGAATGCCGTGCTGTGCATCAGCAATGCCTGCAGCAGGTACTGCTCGTTCCACGAGCGCCCCTGCAACAGCCACGACCGGGGGTACTCGAACGGCAGGAACACGTCATGGATGTGAATCCGCACACCGGAAGCCAATCGTGGCAGCACCTCGAAATACAAGTGATTGACATCGCTTCCCGCCTTGGACACGTGCGAGGAATCGATGAACAGCACGTCGCCGGACGCAAGCGCATCGAACTCCTCCAGCGGCACGTCCTGGACCTTGGCCTGGACGAGCCGGTCGATGCCGCAACCGGCATGCTGCAGGAAAGGCTCCGGATAAGGTTCGATGCAGGTGATGTGCATGCTCCCGCCAAGGAAACGCTTGTTCACGTCCGCCATCAACAACGACGAGTGTCCCGAACCCACTTCGATCACCCGCGCCGGTCGCCACGCGCGGAGCAGCACGAACAAGGCCTTGGCATCGAGCCAGCCGAACTGGGGGTTGTCGGTGGAATAACGCCCTGCCTCGGAAGCGCCACCACTTTCCGTGTAATCGAAATCGGCGATATGGCGCGGGAACTCGACTTCCAGGAGCTGGCGATGACTGGCATCGTTGAAATCGATGCCGGCCGGCAGTCGCGGTTGCACGGGCCACAGCCGTGATTCGTTGGCGGCGACTTCCGCGCGATCCAGCACCGGGGAATAGAAATGCCCCGAGGGCGCGTAGTCGGCAAGACCCAGTTTGCGGGCCAACGCTTGCAGCGCCCTGCGTGGGAATGATCGTGAAGTCATCCGCGCGACGGGTCGCGCGCGGGCACCGGATCGGAAACCAGCAACGATTCCAGCACCGCCATGCGGATGGCGACACCGTTGCTGACCTGGCGCAATACCAGCGACTGGGGACCGTCGGCCACTTCGTCGGTGATCTCGACGCCGCGATTGATCGGGCCCGGGTGCAGCACCACCGCATCCGGCGCAGCGCGGCGCAGTCGCCCGACGGTCAATCCATAGCGCGCGTGGTAGTCGTCGAGCGACGCCACCAGGCCTTCCTCCATGCGTTCGCGCTGCAACCGCAGCATCATCACCGCATCCACGCCCTCCAGCATGGCGTCGAAATCGTCGCCGGTGGTACAGCCCGCGAGCGTGCCGTCATCGGGCAGCAACGGGACCGGACCGCAGACACGGATTTCCCCCGCACCCAGCGTGCGCAATGCGTGCAGGTCGGAACGCGCGACCCGGGAGTGCTTCACGTCGCCGACGATCAGTACTTTCAACCTGGAGAAATCCGCTCCCTTGGCCTGCCTCAGTGTCAGCACGTCCAGCAAACCCTGGGTGGGATGGGCACTGCGACCATCGCCGGCATTGACCAGGGTGGTGCCCTCGCCCGCCTGCCTGGCCAGTGCTTCGACGGCGCCGTCTTCGGGATGGCGCACGATGAAACCGCGCACGCCCATCGCTTCCAGGTTCTTCAGCGTATCCAGCGCCGTCTCGCCCTTGCGTGCGGAGGAAGTGGAGGCATCGAAATTGATGACATCCGCGCCCAGCCGCTGGGCTGCGATCTGGAACGAACTGCGCGTGCGCGTGGACGGTTCGAAGAACAGCGTGCAGATCGTGGTCCCCAGCAATGAATTGCGTTTCTGCGCGCGCCCCAGCGCCGCATCGCGGATCTGGCCGGCACGGTCCAGCAGGCGGCACAGGGTTTCCTTCGGCAATCCTTCCAGGGTCAGCAGGTGGCGCAGGCGTCCGTCGGAATCGAGTTGCAGGGTCATGCGCGGTTTCCAGTCATGAGAATTCGTTTCCTTCCCTCGCGGGAGAAGGACAAGCTAAACCACCCGTATCGCATCGTGCGGCGCCGCCAGCCAGCGCTCGATGATCACCGCCGCCGCCACCGCATCCAGCGCGACCGCGTCGCGACGACGCTTGCGTCCCTCGGCGCGATCCAGCGCGAAACGCTGCGCCGCCTCGACCGAACTGGAACGCTCGTCGACCAGGACCACTGGCAGGCTGTAACGCTTTTGCAGTTCTTTCGCGAAGGCATGCGCGCGCGCGCGGATCGGCTGGTCGCCACCGTCGAGTGTCATCGGGTCGCCGACCACCAGGCCATCCGGACGCCATTCCGCACGCAGCTTGTCGATCGCGGTCCAATCGGGCGCGTTGCCGTGCACGTCGATCACCGCCAGCGCGCGTGCGCCGCTGCCGAAGGCGCTGCCGACCGCCACGCCGATGCGCTTGGCGCCCACGTCGAAACCCAGCACCGTGCCGTCCAACTTCATGCCAGGCCCGTCACGCGTGTCCGCTGTAGTCGGTGACGCGGATGATGTCGATGCCCAGCCGTCCGCCCGCCGCCTGCCAGCGCTGCTCCAGTGGCAGCGCGAACAGCAGTTCGGTATCGGCTGGCGCGGTGAGCCAGCTGTTTTCGCCCAGTTCGTATTCCAGTTGCCCCGCACCCCAGCCGGCGCAGCCCAGGGCGACCACGACATGCTCCGGGCCCGCGCCTTCGGCCATTGCCTCGAGGATGTCGCGCGACGTGGTCAGGGCCAGGCCGCCACCGATGGCCAGGGTGGAATCCCACTGGCGCTCGCCGTCATGCAGCACGAATCCGCGTTCCGGGTGCACCGGCCCGCCGTTGAGCACGATCTGGTTGGCCAGCGCGGGATCGCGCGCCTCCAGGTTCATCTGCGCCAGCACGTCGCCCAGGCTGTACTCGGAAGCACGATTGACCACCACGCCCATGGCGCCTTCATCGTCATGCTGGCAGATCAGGGCCACGCTGCGGGAGAAATTGGGATCGTCGAGCGCCGGCAGCGCAATCAGCAACTGGTTGGAGAAACTGGCGGGGAATTTGGCGGGAAGCGGGGACATGTGCCCATTCTAGAGCCTGATATCGCTTCCGGGTTAACCTGTCGCCATGAGCAGCTATTGCGATTTCGCCCCCAGCCACCCGATCCACGGGCCCTACCACGACCGCGAATACGGCTTCCCGCAGACGCAGGAATCGGACCTGTTCGAGCGGCTGGTCCTGGAGATCAACCAGGCCGGCCTGAGCTGGGAAACCATCCTGAAGAAACGCGACGGCTTCCGCAGCGCCTATTCCGGCTTCGACGTGGACAAGGTCGCGGGCTACGGAGAAAAGGACCGCACCCGGCTGCTAGCCGACGCCGGCATCATCCGCAACCGGCTGAAGGTGGATGCGGCCATCCACAACGCGCAGGTCATCCGCGGCCTGCGCGATTCGCACGGCGGTTTCCTGCAATGGCTGGAGGCACAGCACCCCTTGCCGAAGGCCGAATGGGTGAAGTTGTTCAAGAAGACCTTCCGCTTCACCGGCGGCGAGATCACCGGCGAATTCCTGATGAGCCTGGGCTACCTGCCCGGCGCGCATCGCGAGGATTGCCCGGCATTCAAGCGTGCGGCGAAATCGAAGCCGGCGTGGATGCGGAAGAAACCATGATCGTGGGGTGGGCCTCGGCCCACCAC
>JBOHXX010000066.1:0-12496 GCA_050737675.1 Pseudoxanthomonas sp. | reverse complement strand
ACTCGAGGCTTCCTGCCACGGCACTTCCAGGACGAAGCGGTGCTGGCTGCCGAATGCGACCTGATCGCCCGCGGCGAGCAACGCGTCGCGCACGGCCACGCCGTTGACCATGCTTCCCGCTGGCGAGCCCAGGTCCCGCAACATCACCCGGTCGCCACGCCTTTCGAGTTGCGCATGACGCTCGGCGAAACCGGGCTCATCGATGTGGATCGTCGCAGCGGCCGAACGCCCGACCAGGCACGGCTGCGACAAGGTATAGGCACGACCATGATGCTTGCCGCCGAGGCCGCGCAGCACGATACGCGGATCGTTGCTGTCGCCCGGGTCCGGCTGCGGGACCGCATCCAGGCCCTGGTGCGAGGCCTGCACCAGGATTTCGGCACCGTCCAGGTAGACCGTATCGCCGGCGCGCAGCAGGGCCATGCGCTGCACGGGCCTGCCGTTGACATGGATGCCGCGGATGCCGCTGGCGACCTGCAGCCACAAGCCGCGGCGGTCCACGCAGAACTGGGCCAGCAGGGCACCCTGGGCGTTGTCGCCCACGCCGATCAGGCCGCTGGCTTCGCGCACCACGCGATGCACGCCGGTGACCAGGGCGCGATCGGGCTGTTGGCGATTGCCGAAATGAAGTCTGAGGTTTTCCACGCGCCGGGAGCCTAACATGCCGCGATGCGGCTTGGCCTGCGGTGGCAGCTTGCGCACAATGAAGGCATCACCAATAAGGAACATGACATGCCCAGTATCGACATCCTGCACGAGCACTCCAAGACGCCGGCACAGGCACGCAAGGCGATCGAGGGAGTAGCGAAGAAACTGGCGGAACGGTTCGACATCCAGCACGAATGGGACGGCGACACGCTCAACTTCAACCGTGCCGGCGTCGACGGGAAGATCAAGCTGTCACCGAAGAAACTGCATGTCACCGCGCAGCTGGGTTTCATGCTGTCGATGCTGAAAGGCCCGATCGAGGCGGAGATCAAGCGGGTACTCGGCGAAAAATTCGACTGAGTGCGAGTCGACTGACCACGGACCACCAGGTCCGGATCAGCCAGACGATCAGCGGAACGGGTCCGGGTCGCCCTTGAACAGGCGGTTCGCCACCTTGCGTTCGGAATCCTCGATATCGGCGACGAAGGCCTTGCCATCACCCAGCGCGGAGAACGCGGCGAAACCCCGCTCCAGGAAGCCCTGCAGTTCACCCAGGCCGCTGGCCTTGGCCGGGCCGCGAGACAGCCGCAACAGCATCGCCACGCCAGGCGTGCGCACGGCCTTGGCCAGGCCCACTCCAACCCCGGCTATCAGGTCGATCTGGTGGTTGCGCAGCCGCTCGTGTCCAACCCCGCGATACGCCTTCGCATACAGCTCCGCATCCAGCCGCTTGCGCGTGGGCGCGATGCGCTGCAGTTCTTCGGCCATGCGCAGGTCCAGCGCGTGGGTCACTGCGCCCAGCTCGATTCCATCGGCAACCGTGCCCAACACCGCCGCGGGCAACAGCCGTTTCATCATCGGCAGCACCTTGGCCACGTTGGCGTCGCGACGGCTGAAATCGCGGTCGCCATAGACATCGGTCAGGAAAAACAGCGCCGCCGCGCGTCGTTGCGGGTCGTAAAGGAAATGCTCGAAGCTGCTTTCCAGCCGTTGCGTCTGCCAGCTACGCAGGGTCGGCAGCCAACGCAGCTGGTTGCGCGGTTCCCGCTCCCGGTCGTGCAGGGCCTGGTGGCAGGCCAAGCGGCGCCCGAGCCGTTCGATGAGGGGATTGCCGCGCGCCATGCCGCGATGATCCGGTGCACGGCACACAATCGCAAGCTTGCCCCTACTTATTGCCATGCGGATAGCGTTTACAAGCTCTAGCGCTTGTCGGCTACACTCGGGCAGCTTTCGCAACCGGATCGTGCATGCTTTCTCTCCATAGTGCCCGGAAACGCGGGTCCGACGGCCGCATTGGCCTTGCCATCGCCGGCGGCGGCCCCATCGGCGGCATGTACGAACTGGGCGCACTGCGGGCCATGGACGAGGCGATGGACGGCCTGGACCTGACCCGCATGGATTGCTACGTGGGCGTCAGCTCCGGCGCATTCCTGGCCGCAGGCCTGGCCAACCGCATGAGTACCGCGGAAATGTGCCGGATCTTCATCACCGGCAACAGCGACGATGCGGAATTCCGCCCGGAAATCTTCCTCAAACCCAACGTCGGCGAATACCTGCGCCGTGCCGCCACCCTGCCCGGCCTGTATGCCGACTGGGCACGCCGGTTGATGCTCAACCCGCGCAAGGCCACGCGGGTGTCGGACCTGATCCTGCGTTTCGGCGGGCTGGTGCCGACCGGCCTGTTCGACAACCAGGGCGTGGAAGCCTTCCTGCGCGACATCTTCACCCGTCGCGGCCGCAGCAACGATTTCCGCACCCTGGGCGCTGACCTGTTCGTGGTCGCGGTGGACCTGGATACCGGTGAAGCCGTGCGCTTCGGCGAGAAAGGCTGGGACGAGGTCCCGATTTCCCAGGCCGTGCAAGCCAGCTCCGCATTACCGGGGCTGTACCCTCCGGTGAAGATCAAGGGCCGTCATTTCCTCGACGGCGCCCTGCGCAGGACCATGCACGCCTCGACCGTGCTGGAGCGCGGCATCGACCTGATGATCGGGGTCAACCCGCTGGTGCCCTTCGATGCCAGCCGTGCGCCGCTCCAGGCCGGCGAGGAAGAACGGCACGGCCTGGCCCGCGGCGGGCTGCCGGCAGTGCTGTCGCAGACCCTGCGCACGCTGCTGCAATCGCGCATGCAGATCGGCATGGAAAAATACCCGCACCAGTTCCCGAACATCGACCAGTTGCTGTTCGAGCCGAATGCGGAAGACAGCGAACTGTTCTTCACCAACCTGTTCAGTTTTTCCGCGCGCCATCGCGTCTGCCAACTGGCCTATCGCAACACCTTGGCCGACCTGCGCAAACGCGCCGACGTGCTGCGGCCGATGCTGGCCGCGCATGGCATCGGCCTGCGCGATGAAGTCATCAACGACCGTCATCGTTCGCTGCTGGACGGACTGGACATCGCCCCGCGCATGACCGAAACCACCGCCCGCCTGCGACGCGCGCTGGACGACGTCGACCAGGTCGTGTCCGCACGCCGCTACACCCACAAACTGCAGCGAACCGCCTGAAACGCGATACGCGGCTGGTGTGAAAGCTCTAGACAAGCGGGCGATTCTGACGGCTCCTCATCACTCCTTCGTCGACGGAACCCATGGCCAAGCTGAAGAAAACCGCGCGCAAGACCACCTCCGCGAGCAATCCCAACCTGCAGGCGCAGGCGGAACGCCTTTCCAAGAATCTCGGCGAGTCCGCGCAGCAGGTGTGGCTTGCGGGCGTCGGCGCCTTCGGCCGCGCGCAGGTCGAGGGAACCAAGCTGTTCGAGACCCTGGTCAAGGAAGGCCTGTCGCTGGAGCAGGTCACCCGCAAGGTCGCCGGCGGCAAGGTCGAAGCCGTGCGCGACGCGGTCGAAAGCAAGGTCGGCCAGGCTCGCGAACGCGCTTCCGATACCTGGGATCGGCTGGAGAAGGTCTTCGAGGAACGCGTGCAGCGTGCACTGCGCCGCCTGGAAGTCCCCAGCCGCGAAGACCTGAGCGCATTGATCGACCGCGTGGACACGCTGAATGATGAACTGCGCAAGCTCGGCGGTGCCCCGACCCCGCGCAAGAAGGCCGCGGGCAAGGCTCCCGCCAAAAAAGCGGTGCCGGCCAAGCGCGCCGCCAAGAAAGCAACGCGCAAGACCGCAAAGTAAGTTGCAGGCAACGAGTCGCGTTATATCGACGGTTGAATCGTCGATTAACCAGCGACGCAGCGTTCCAATAATTTTGTTGCAAGGCACAATCCAAAGCGTAACAATCGTTTCAGCCCGCCAGTCCACTCGAAGTACGTATGCTCCCCTCCCCTTACGACTTCGGACTGGCGGGCTTTTTCGTGCCCGGAAAACGCTGGCATAGGTAGAATGCGTGACGTTCCCAGCCCACTTGAAAGGTACCCATGCCCGCCTGGTTGTTCGGATTAGCCATCACCCTGCTGGTCGGCGCCGCTGCCACTGCCTACCTGTGGCTGATCCGTCGCCGCGACGATGAAACCGCGGCGGGTCTGCTGGCATTGGCCGGCATGCGCTGGCGTGATTTTTCCCGCCTGGTGCTGGAAGCCATGGAACTGCGTGGCCTCTCGCGGATACCGTCCGCCCATGAGGAGAACCAGGAACACAGCTCCAGCTTCATGTTGGGCGGCGAAGGCAAGCGACAGCTATTGGCCTGCAAGCACGGCTCGGCTTACCGGATCGGTTCGGCGGCGGTCGACGAATTCGCTTCCGAGATACGCCTCCGCGGCACCCAGGGCGGAATCCTGGTGACCGAAGGCGTGCTTGACAAGGATGGGCTGGAAAAGGCCGAGCGGCACAACATCGAAATCATCGACGGGCCCCGGCTCTGGCCGACGGTCAAGCCGATGGTGGAAGGCAATCTGCAGCGCCGGATCGTCGGCAACGCGTCGGCGCGCGCGCGACGCCATATCGCCATCGCCTGGCTGGGCTCGGTGACCTTGGGATTGGCGGTCGCACTGGTATTTCCGAGCGTACTGAATCCGACAAACGCATCGGTTGCCGCGCCCGTCACAGCGAAACCAACCCCTGCGGCTGCGCCCACAGCTACGGCTGCAGCCCAGCCGGCCACCAAGGCTACGTCCGTGGCGACCGCGCCAGCAGAAGTTACCGAAGCCGATACCGAAAAACATCGCGCGGAAATCTCAAGGAAACTGTCCAGGGTCCCCGGCATCAGCCGTGGCGTCTGGATCTCAAAATCCACCCTTGAGATCGATCGCACGGTCACCGAACAAGAGGCCTGGTCCCTGGTCTGCAGCCAGCTGCGCGCCTATCCGGACCTGACCCTGACCCGGGTGCAGATGAACCCGCCCCCGGGCAGCGACGAGCAAGTGCGCTGGCGCCAGTGCGAACAGCTCTGACCTTGGCCTGAAACCGGACTCCCTCCGCTTTGCTGGATCCAGCCCTTGCTCCTCACATGCAGATGACGGGCTTGTCTGGATCCGTTGCAGGTGCCGCTGCAAGTATTTCGAGGATACCGGCGTGAAGCTCATGGGCCTCCACCTGGATGTCTGCCTGGTAGGAAACGTAGTAAGTCCCCCGCACACAGGCTTGGGAGCTGAGGCTCGTGCAAGGTATCCGGCCACACTCCGGGCGGAAGGTGTCCAGCTTCGGGGCCATGCGCTCCACCAGCTCTCGGATCCGCGATACCCGTGCCGCGTCCAGCGGCTTCCGGTAATTGCGGTGGAATGCACCGTCGATAATGAAACCGCTCGTTTCCGAGCCATAGAACGATGCACTGCCACCTTGTCCGGGGGACGATCCGCCCTGTACCAGGACCGCGTTGCCTGAAGTGCAGCCGCTTGAGCCAAGCATGATCTCGAAAGGCGGCGCCGCATCGCACGAGTCCCGGATTTCGGGCGCATTCACGCCGTAAATCTCCAGCGCCGTGCGCCTCGCCAACCTGGCCTGCGCCAGTTGCTCGACGGCAAGCTCCCGCCTCCCGATTTCACGCAGTTCATGGCCTCGCTTCAGCCAGAATGCACCGACGAGCGAAAAGGCGATAACGGCCATGCCGACCGCCAGCAGCAGGATCCGCGAGAGCCTGGGGCGCGGGCTGGACATGGCGGGCCCAGGCCCGACCATCGCACCCTACCAGTGCACCCCGCGCATCAGCGACGCGAACGCGATCTGTTCCTGGCTCGGCGCCGCTTCCTTCAGCGCCTTGCGGTCGCCCTTGGCCGCGGCTGAATCCGGGAACAGCTCGAACGCAGTGCTCATAATCACTTCGTAGGCCTTCGGCGCCACCGCGTTGACCAGGGCAGAGAAAATGCCCAGGCGCGTGGCGATGCGGCTCGGCTTCTCGATGATCGCCTTGACCAGCAGATCCGCGGCTTCGTCCGGCGACAAGGTAGGCACGCTGTCGTACATCTTGGTCGGCGCGATCATCGGCGTCTTCACCAGCGGCATGTTGATGGTGGTGAAGCTGATGCCCTTGCCCGACAGTTCGCCCTGCGCGCAGCGGCTGAAGGCATCCAGGGCCGCCTTCGACGCCACGTAGGCCGAGAAGCGCGGCGAACTGGCCAGCACGCCGATCGAACTGATGTTGATGATGTGGCCCTTGCGCCGATGGGTCATGACCGGCATGAAGCCCATGATCAGGCGGATGCTGCCGAAGTAGTTCAGCTGCATGGTCCGTTCGAAATCATGGAAGCGGTCGTAGCTGGCCTCGATCGAACGGCGGATGGAACGCCCCGCATTGTTGATCAGGATGTCGACGTGGCCGTGTTCGTCCAGCACCTTTTTCACCAGCCGGTCGCAATCGGCCATGTCGGCCAGGTCCGCGGTGTAGGCGAACACCTTGCCGCCGGCCTTCTTCATTTCATCGCGTGCCTTGAACAGCTCTTCCTCGCCGCGCGCCACGATCACCGTGATCGCGCCGGCCTCGGCCACGCGCTGGGCGGTGGACAGGCCGATACCCGAGGAACCGCCGGTGATGACGACGACCTTGTTGCGGACCTTGCCCTTGAGGGTGCGGTCGATGAACAGGTCCGGATCAAGATGGCGCTCCCAGTAATCCCACAGGCGCCAGGCGTAGGTGTCGAGCTTGGGCACCACGATGCCGCTGCCCTTCAACGCGCGCTCGGTCTCGCGGCTGTCGAAACGGGTCGGATAGGTGATGAACTTCAACACTTCCTTGGGAATCTTGAAATCGCGCAGCAGCATGCCAATGAAACGCTTCACCGGCGGCAGGTTGCCGACCGCGCCACGGATCCCACTGGGCACGAAGGCGAACATCCGCGCATCCACGCGCATGGTCATTTCCGGTGCATGGCCGGCGCGGCAGAAGGTGTTCAGCACCTCGCCCACGCGCAGCGGCTCGGGATCTGTCAGGTGGAAGGTGTGGCCATCGAGCTTTGGCTTGTGCGCGATGTGGTCCATGGCGTCGGCGACGAAGTCCACCGGCACGATGTTGATGCGCCCGCCCTCGATGCCCAGCACCGGCATCCATGGCGGCAGCACCTCGCGCAGCTTCTTGATCAGGGTGAAGAAGTAGTAAGGGCCATCGATCTTGTCGATCTGCCCGGTCTGCGAATGGCCCACCACCATGCCCGGGCGGTAGATGCGCCACTTCAGGCGCTTCTCGTTGCGCACCAACCCTTCGGAATCGTGCTTGGTCCGCAGGTACGGATCGTCCAGGCCCTCGGCTTCGTCGAACATGTCCTCACGGAAGATGCCCGGGTACAGCCCGGCGGCAGCGATCGAGCTGGTGTGGTGGAACACCCCCGCCTTGATCGCAGCGCCCAGGTCCAGCGCATGCTGGGTACCGTCGATGTTGGCGGCCTGCTGCGCTTCGGCGCTTGCGGACAGGTCGTAGATCGCGGCCAGGTGGAAGAAATGCTTGACCTTGCCCGAGAGGTTGCGCACCTGGGCCGGGGTCAGCCCGCATTTCGGCTTGGTCATGTCGCCATGGACCACGGTGATGCGCTTGAGGTCCCAGCCGGCCTGCTTGGCGATGGCGTCGAATTTCTTCTGCGAATCCTTGCGCACCAGGACATGGACCATGCCGGTACGCTTGAGCAGGTTGCTGACCAGGTAGCGGCCGATGAAACCCGTGGCGCCGGTGACGAAATAACTCATATGCAGACATCCCTGGTTTGTGGGCGCGGCCCCTCCGCTGCGTCCCTGCAGGCTAAATTGCCAGAGAAGTCGGGTTTGGACAATGCCGCCATGGACCGGCGAGCATTGACCGACCCTGCCGCGCATGGTGTGATGCGCGCGATCACTGGGAGGGATCACGCATGGCAGATCTGAAAAGCACCTTCGAACAGGCATCCAAGAGCATCCAGGGCCTGTCCGAACGCCCCGACAACGACACTTTGCTGCGCCTGTACGCGCTGTACAAGCAGGGCTCGGAAGGCGACGTGAGCGGCGACAAGCCCGGCTTCTTCGACTTCGTCGGCACCGCCAAGTACGAGGCCTGGGCCAAGCTCAAGGGCACCTCGCAGGAGGATGCGCAGAAGAAGTACGTGGACCTGGTGAAGAAGCTGACCGCCTGATCATGCCTTGCCGAATCATGCCTGCAAGATTCCGGCGCGGCCGAACCTGACCCGGTGGCACGCGATACACGCCAACGCATCCTCGATGCCTCGCTTGCGATGTTCAACACGCAGGGCGAGCCGCATGTCACCACCAACCACATCGCCGACGAGCTGGAAATAAGCCCGGGCAACCTGTACTACCACTTCCGCAACAAAGACGACATCATCGAGCAGCTGTTCGCGCGCTATGAAGAGCGCATGGACGCCGCGCTCGAGACGCCATCCGGGCGCCTGCCCGGGCTGGAGGACATCTGGCTGCAGCTGCACCTGGTGTTCGAGTGCATCTGGGACTACCGCTTCCTGTATCGCGACCTGGTCGAGATCCTCAGCCGCAACCGCCGCATCCGCATGCGCTTCGCCCGCATCCTCAAGCGCGCCGACGACAGCGCGCACACCGTCATGCGCGGAATGTCGCAGGCCGGGGTGATGCGGGCCACGCCGGCCGAACTGGCCGGTACCGCGACCAACGTGCTGGTCATCGCCACCTTCTGGCTGAATTACTCCGCCAGCCGCGGAGACAAGGACGAGCAGGTCGCGATCCGCCACGGCATCGTCCAGGTGATGATGCTGCTGGCGCCGTTCCTGCGCGATGCGGAGCGGGTGCACCTGAACACGCTGACCCAGGCTTATCTGGATTGACCGCAAGCCACGGTGAAACCATGAGCCCGCAACGGATGATTCGTCCCCGGCTCATCGGCCCGCTCATGCTCGCCCCGCTGCCGGAGGCAAAAGCCGCGCGTCATCTCAGCGCCGCCAGCGGCATGGTCGTTGCCGGGGACTTCCTGTACGTGATCGCCGATGACGAACTGCATCTGGGTGTCTTCGATATCCAGACACAAGACGAAGGCAGGCTGGTCCGCATGTTCCCAGGTGAACTGCCGGACGACCCTGCCCTGCGCAAGACCGCCAAACCCGACCTGGAGGCGCTGGTCAGGCTGCCGCCCTTCGAAAGCTGTCCGCATGGCGCCTTGCTGGCGCTGGCCTCGGGCTCACGACCCAACCGCCGTACCGGCATCGTGCTGGCCCTCGACGCAGACAGCCGTCTCATCGGAACCCCCTTTCCACTCGATCTCAGTCCTTCCTACTTGCCGCTGGAAGCCTCTTTCCCCGCGTTGAACATCGAAGGAGCCGTCGTGCTCGGCACGGAACTGGTCCTGCTCCAGCGTGCCAGCAGGGCGCATCCGGAAAGTGCGCTGATCTACCTGGCGCTGGACGATGTCTTGCGTGCGGCGAGTTCAACAAACACCGCGGCCAGCAAACCGGCCCGCGTGCGCATCATCGACCTCTGCACGATCGAGGGCATTCCACTCGGTTTCACCGATGGCACGGTACTGCCGGACGGCAGGATCGTGTTCAGCGCAGTGGCGGAGAACACGGAGGACACCTACTTGGACGGCCCCTGCATCGGTGCCGCCATCGGCATCATCGGAACCGATGGGCGGGTGGAGACCCTGCACAGGCTCGAACCGACGCAAAAGGTCGAAGGCGTGCATGCCACTGTCCACGACGATCTCATCCGCCTGCTCATGGTGACCGATGCCGATGATGTGGATGTGCCCGGCAAGCTACTGAGTGCGGAAATACCGTTGCATCCGATGGCCCGCCCCGGTTAGGGCCAAAACCATCGATCGCGCTCACGAAAAAAAGCCCCGCATTGCGGGGCTTTTCATTCGTAGCGACAACCCTGCCGGATTCAGGCGCGGGTCTTGCGGACCGTACGCTTGGCGACAGGCTTCTTGCGGGCCGGGGTAGCGCGGGTGGTGCGCTTGGCGGCGGTGGCCTTCTTGGTCGGCTTGCGGCCGCGGCTGGCCTTCTTCGCCTTCGGCTTCAAACCCAGCTTGACCAGCACGGGTGCCAGGCGGGCTTCGACATCTGCGCTGAACTGGCTGGCCTTGGCTTCGCCCTGCTCGCGCACGCTGGCGATGCTGCCACGAACGTTGGCCTGAGTATCATTGGCCAATTTTCCGGCCTGCTGCTTCAGGGACTCGACTTTGGCGACTGCGCCATTGGCGGCATTGCTGGTTTCGCGACGGGCGACGGCGATCGCGCCCAGACCGGCGAGCCACAGGTGGCGCAAGGTGGTTTCCTGCGCCTTGGATTGGGTCTTGGTTTTCTTCTTGGCGGCCATGGGGGCTCCGGGTTACCGGCCCCGATGGCCGGCTTACGGTGATGGAGTCTGCCCAGCGGCGATGGAGCAAACACACTACGCGCGCTCCCATAGCAGCGGACCTTGCCCGCGATGCTCTCAAACGATGTGAACGAAGAGCGTCGCGGGCGAGGCCCGCTCCTACAAAATCGGCAGGACTTGCCAGCCGCGGCGCTGCCAGCCATGCTCGCCCTATTCCTTGGAGGGGAGTTCGACATGGCAGCAAAATCATCGAAGTGGGCCGCGTTTCCGCATGATGCCAAGGGTTTCGCCTATGCGGGCGATGCCCTGAAGAAAGCATGGCCGGGGTTGCACGCGGGCGATAACGAACCCTACCCCGACGCGAAACGCGCGCAAGGCTTACTGGATGCCGCAGGCAAGGCCGCCAAGGGCCTCGATGCGACCACGCTTGCGGCCAAGTTGCAGGACGCCTGGCGCGCTTTCCACCATGGCGATTTCCAGGCCGCGTTCGAGGCCGGCGAAGCGCTGGGCCCGCTCGGTGCCTCGGTCGCGGTGAAGGCGCTGGGCATCCACGCCACCTACCTGGTCGATGACGACGCGGAAAAACTCAAGCGTTACGAGCAGGCCGCCAAGCTGGCCGAGGCCGCGGTCAAGGCGCTGCCGGACGAAGCCAACAGCCACTATCGCCACGCTTTCGCGCTGGGCCGCTACAGCCAGGGGCTGAGCATCGCCAAGGCGCTCAAGCAGGGCATCGCCGGCAAGGTACGCGAATCGCTCAACGCCACCCTGGAACTCGCACCCAAGCACGCCGAGGCGCACACCGCGCTGGCCCTGTATCACGCAGAGATCATCAACAAGATCGGCGCCATGATCGGCGGCCTGACCTACGGGGCCAAGGCAGCCGAAGCCGAATCGCATATCAAGACCGCGTTGAAGCTGACCCCGGATTCGCCCATCGCGCATGCCGAACACGGCAACGTGCTATTGCTGCTCTACGGCGACAAGAAGGAAGACGACGCAGCCACCGCCTTCGAGAAGGCCGGCAAGCTCAAGCCCAGGGACGCGATGGAAGCGCTGGACGCGGCACATGCGAAATCCCAGCTGGAATAAACCTGCGCTGGGCGTGGCGTTGTATGCGTTCGCGTTCCTTGCTCCTGTGCAGGCGCAGGGCAGCAAGCCATCCCTGCCACCGCCTCCGACGGTTGCTGCCGCCAGTGCCGCGGGGGCTGCTGGAGCCGACGCACTGCTCGACGCGCTGACCTGCCGGATCAGCTACGACCGCTATCCTGGGCTGACGGAGGAAATCCGCAACGAACGTCCGCAGGATTTCCGCCAGACTTACCGGCAATACAACGCGCCGATGATGGATGTGTACCAGCTCGAGGATCCGATACAGGCCTGGGGCAACGAAAGCGACACCATCGTGATCAGCCCCAACCGGGTGATGGTGGCGGTCAAGGGTTCTCTGGACGCAGTCACCGCGCAGTTGGACCATTCACTGGAACAGTCCAGCCAGTCACCGTTGTCCGGCGCACTGGATGACAAGCACGCGCTGGTGATCTTCGAGGCCGAACAACCAGGACTGGAAGGCATGGTCCTGCTGGGCTGCGAATACCGGATCCCCGATATTTCTCTGCTGGATGATCCGGCGGATGCGTGGAGGAAGAAGCAGGCAAGGGATCATCCCTTGCCACCACAACCCCTCGCAATTCCGCCCAATCCCTAGTTAGACTTTAGAAGCAAGATCCATTAGGCGGAGACATTCAATGAAAACTAAATTGGTAGCGCTCATCGCAATTGCTCTTGTTCCTCTCTGTGCTTCAGCTGCAAATGATTCGGTTCACTTTACTGGCACTGTGCAAAGTGACAACGCTACACCCTCTAAATTCGAGATGACCGTCCCGAACGGCGAAACGACGAAGATTGTCCTAGCTGATGGCACTTTAATTGAGCTGACTGCAGCCTCAGCTGAGGACGCAGCCGCCACCTCCGATGTTCGGCTCTTAGATGCCTCCGGTAAGCAGCTTCACTATGCCAAAGCTCCGCATGATGTAACGAGCAAGAGCTTTGCTTACTCCATCTGCAAAGGCGAAGTGACGTTTACTAGCCCATCAGATGAGCCGGTCGCTTGTCACGGTTCGTAGAGTCTAACAATTCGTTCAAGCCGACCCGCATCGGGCATCGCCTGGGTGCTTTTCCGCTACGCTAGCACCCAGTCGCCAC
>JBOHXX010000065.1:0-12525 GCA_050737675.1 Pseudoxanthomonas sp. | reverse complement strand
GATCAGGTACAGTCTCCGCAAGTTTCGACGCGGAGGCTTCCCATGCACCACGCCCGTCAGCATGCCGAGACCCGCACCCGTGAACGCCGCCACCGGCTGGCGCACGAAGCCGCAAGGCTGATGGCCGAGGGCGGCTTCCGTGATTACCACCAGGCGAAGCTGAAAGCCGCCGAGCGCCTCGGCATCCACGACGATGCCTCGCTGCCGCGCAACCGCGAGATCGAGCAGGCATTGCGCGAGTACCAGCGCCTGTTCATCGGCGAGTCCCAGCTGCAGGCCGTGCATTCGCGTCGCCAGGCAGCCCTGCGGGCGCTGGAATTCCTGGCTGGTTTTTCCCCGCGACTGGTCGGGCCCGTGCTGGATGGCACGGCCGATGCCAATTCGCCCGTGCTCTTGCAACTGCACACCGATGATGCCGATGCGGTGCCGCGCTTCCTGGAAGAACACCGCATCCCCGCCGACGCCCGCACCCGGCATGTCAGGTTGGATCGCAACCGCGATGGCGATTTCCCGGTGTGGTTGTTCAGCGCGGAGGAACTGACCTTCGACCTGACCGTGCTGCCGCTGGATGCATTGCGCCAGGCGCCGTTGTCCGGGGTCGACGAGAAACCCGTGAAACGGGCTTCACTCGCCAACCTGCAGCAACTCATCGCGGATGAGGAAATAAGCGCATACGAATCCCAGGTGCGCTGAACGGATTCCCGTGCCGCAATGAAAAACGCCCCGCGATGCGGGGCGTTTCTGTTACTGCTACGAACCGGACGGTCAGCGCTTGTCGATGCCCTGGTAATCGCGCACGTCGTAGCCGGTATAGACCTGCCGCGGGCGACCGATCTTGGCTTCCGGATCGACCTGCTGTTCCAGCCAGTGCGCAACCCAGCCGGCGGTGCGGGCGATGGCGAACATCACCGTGAACATCTCGGTCGGGATGTTGAGCGCCTTGTAGATGATGCCGGAATAGAAATCGACGTTCGGGTACAGCTTGCGTTCGACGAAATACTCGTCCTTCAACGCAGCCTCTTCCAGCTTCAGCGCCACTTCCAGCAACGGGTCGTTGACCCCCAGCTCGCCCAGGACTTCGTGGGTCATCTCGCGGATGATCTTGGCGCGCGGGTCGAAGTTCTTGTACACGCGGTGGCCGAAGCCCATCAGGCGGAAGTTGTCGTTCTTGTCCTTCGCCCGCAGCACTGCCTTCTCGACGTTCTTCGCGTCGCCGATCTCGGCCAACTGCTTCAGCACCGCTTCGTTGGCGCCACCATGCGCCGGGCCCCACAGCGCGGCGATGCCGGCCGCGACCGAGGCGTACGGATTGGCGCCGGTGGAACCGACCAGGCGGACCGTCGAGGTCGAAGCGTTCTGTTCGTGGTCGGCGTGCAGGATGAACAGCAGGTCCAGCGCGCGGCGCACCACCGGGTTCAACTCCAGCGGCTCGCTCGGCACCTCGAACATCATGTGCAGGAAACGATCGACGTATTCCAGGTTGTTACGCGGATAGCGCACCGGCCAGCCGATCGAATAACGGTAGGCGGCGGCGGCGATCGTCGGCACCTTGGCGATCAGGCGGATCGCGGCCAGGCGACGCTGCTCGGGATCGTTGAGGTCCAGGGTGTCGTGGTAGAACGCGGACAGCGAAGCCACCGAGGCGCACAGCATGGCCATCGGATGCGCGTCGTGGTTGAAGCCGCCCAGGAAGTTCTTCAACGACTCATGCATCATCGTGTGATGGGTGACTTCGTGGTCGAACGCGGCGAACTCGGACTGCGTGGGCAGTTCGCCATTCATCAGCAGGTAGGCCACCTCGAGGAAGCTGGACTGCTTGGCCAGTTGCTCGATCGGATAGCCGCGATACAGCAGCACGCCGGCATCACCGTCGATGTAGGTGACGGCGGACTTGCAGGCCGCGGTCGCGGTGAAGCCCGAATCGTAGGTGAAAAGGCCGGTTTCCTTGGTCAACTTTGAAATGTCGACGCAATCGTTGCCGAGCGTGGGTTTGAGTACCGGCATGACCACCGACTTGTCGCCGGCGGTCAGCGTGACCTGGTCGAGTTCTGACACAGTGCGCTCCTTCGTGGGGATGCATCGCCTGGCCATGGCCGACGGTGCGTGACGGGAGTCCAAGGCTTGAACCGTGGATAACCCGGATTATCGCACACGCGTTTTGGAGCCGTCGCTCGAAAGAGCCCAGCCATCAGACCAAAGGATGAGGGGAAATCGACGCCAGCGAAGCTGCCAATAAAAAACGGCTGCGCCAGGCGCAGCCGTCGGGTAACGCAGGCACTGCAGCGGATTACTTCTGCTGGTAGCGCTTCTGGAACTTGTCGATGCGACCGCCGGTATCCATGACCTTGTGCTGGCCCGTGTAGAACGGGTGCGAGGCCGAGGAGATATCCAGCTTGATCAACGGATACTCATTGCCGTCCTCCCACTTCACCGTTTCCTTGGAGGAAAGGGTGGAGCGGCTCAGGATCTTGAATTCGGAAGTAACGTCCTGGAAAACGACGTCACGGTATTCGGGATGGATGTCGGCCTTCATGGCGGCACCAGATATCTTGGGAAGTGAAGAGCGGCATTTTAGCCTGCCCTGCCGGTCCGACGCAAGCCGCCAGTCAGGCGGCGGCCAGGGCGGCCCGGATCAGGCCTTCGAAACGGGCCTGGTCGTAGCGCATCAGCAGGGTGGCGTTGTCCGGCCTGCCCTCCTGCCGGTTCCAGTCGACCACGGTGGCGCCGCGGGTCAGGGTGCCGGCCATTTCGACTGCAACCGGGCGATCCAGCACTTCTAGTGCGCCTTCCGGCTGCAGGGCGTAGGCCATGGCCAGGGCGTCGGCCGAATGCCAGTGGTCGCCACGGCGATCGGCTGACCAGTTGCGGGTCTGCAGCGAGATCCGCTCGTAGAAGCGCGCCCGCGGCGAGTCCGCCTGCAGCCACTGTTCGGCTTCGGCGTGCAAGAACCCATGCGCGATCACTGCTTCCCAATCGGCCAGGTCGAGGTGCGGGAATCCCTGGAACACGATGTGCGCCGCTTCCGGGTCGAAGGCGATGTTGAATTCCGCCGCCGCGGTGATGTTGCCGTGCGCGCTGACCGCACCGCCCATGACCACGAAGCGCTTGATCCGTTGCGGCAGGGTGGGGTCGAGCTTCAGCGCCAGCGCGATATTGGTCAGCGGGCCGAGCGCGACCAGCAGCAGCTCGCCGGCGTGTTCGCGCGACAGGCGCAGGATCGCGAGTGCGGCGTGTTCGGTTTCCGCAGCGCGCGATGCCGACGGATAGCCGATATCGCCGAAGCCATCGCGTCCATGCACGTAGGCGGCATCGGCTGCCGGATGCAGCAGCGGGTCGGCGCAGCCGGCATAGACCGGCACGTCTTCACGTCCCGCGACCTCGCACAACTTGAGCGCGTTGCGCACGGTGTGCTCCAGGCCGACGTTGCCAGCGGCGATGGTCAGGCCGACCAGTTGGTGATCGGGATCGTTGAAGGCCATCAGCAACGCCAGGGCGTCGTCCACGCCGGGGTCGGTGTCGATCAGCAGGGGAATTTTTTTCGTCATCTTCATGTTGCTCCATGCAAACCCAAGCCGGGCACTATGGACTGTCGTCACCTGGTTTTGTAGACCCGAAGGAAGTCCCCTTGGGGGACAAGGCGACGCTAGGCGCTGGCGTAGCGTGCCGCCCCGCCCACCCAGCGCGCGATGATGCGGTCGGCGATGTCGGGTGAATCGGCCAGCAATCGATCCGCCAGTTCGCGCACCTGCGGCAGCAGGCCTGCATCACGTGCCAGGTCGGCGACGCGGAAGGCGGCCAATCCGGTCTGGCGGGTGCCGAGCAATTCGCCGGGGCCGCGCAATTCCAGGTCCTTTTCCGCGATGACGAAGCCATCGCTGGTTTCGCGCATCGTCGCCAGGCGTTGCCTGGCCATCTGCGACAACGGCGGCTGGTACAGCAACACGCAATTGGAAGCCGCAGCACCGCGCCCCACCCGTCCACGCAACTGATGCAATTGCGCAAGGCCCAGACGCTCAGCGTTCTCCACGATCATCAGCGAGGCGTTGGGCACGTCGACACCCACTTCAATGACCGTGGTGGCCACCAGCAGATCGATGCCACCGGCCTTGAAGGTACGCATGGTCGACTGCTTGACGGCGGAGGCCATGCGCCCGTGGACCAGGCCGATGCGCAATTCCGGCAACTGCGCCGACAACGCTTCGAACGTGCCCTGCGCCGCCTGCGCGACCACGTCATCGCTGTCGTCGATCAGGGTGCAGACCCAATACGCCTGCCGGCCTTCGGCGCAGGCGGCGCGGATCCGTTCCACCAGTTCGGGTCGGCGCCCTCCGCTCAGCGCGATCGTCTGCACCGGCGTGCGCCCTGGCGGCAGCTCATCGATGGCGGAAACATCCAGGTCGGCATAGGCGGCCATCGCCAGCGTGCGTGGAATCGGCGTGGCGGTCATGATCAATTGATGCGGAACCGATTGACCCGACGCACCCTTGTCGCGCAGCGCCAGGCGCTGGTGCACGCCGAAGCGGTGCTGTTCGTCGACGATGGCCAGGGCCAGGTCGTGGAAGACCACCGCTTCCTGCATCAGGGCGTGGGTGCCGACCACCACCTGCGCCGTGCCCGAAGCGATTTCCGCCAACACTTCGCCGCGCGCCTTGCCGGTGACCTTGCCGGCCAGCCAGGCAACGCGGATGCCGAGCGGTTCCAGCCACTGGCGCAGGTTGGCGAGGTGCTGTTCGGCCAGCAGTTCGGTCGGCGCGGCCAGCGCCGCCTGCTTGCCGGCTTCCACCGCCAGCATCGCCGCCAGCGCCGCGACCACGGTCTTGCCGCTGCCTACGTCGCCCTGGACCAGGCGCATCATCGGCGACGGTTGCGCCAGGTCGGTGCGGATCTGCGCGAACACGCGTTGCTGGGCGCCGGTCAACGAGAACGGCAAGGCGGATTGCAGTTGCGCGGCCAGCTTGCCCTTGCCTGCGAGCACCGGCGCGCGATGCCGCTGCAAGGCGATGCGTTGCCGGCGCAGGCTGAGGTTGTGGGCCAGCAATTCCTCCAGGGCCAGGCGCCGCTGGGCCGGATGGGTGCCGGTCGCGAGCGCGGCAAGATCCGCATCGCGCGCCGGCCGGTGCATGCCAAGCAAGGCCTGGCGCAGCGACGGCAGGTACAACCCGCGCAGCATCTCCGCTGGCAGCAATTCCAGCGCGGCGTCCTCGGGCAGGCGATCCAGCGCCTGCCCAATCAACTTGCGCATCGTGGCCGGGCCGATGCCCTCGACCGCGGGATAGACCGGGTCCAGCTCCTCGCCCAATGCGCCCGCATCGGCGGCGCCCAGCACCCGGTAGCTGGGATGCACGATCTCCAGGCTGTTTTGTCCCGACTTGGGCGTGCCGTAGCAACGGATCAACGCGCCCGGCGCGAATTGCGCCACCTGCGCGGCGCGGAAGTGGAAGAAACGCAACACCAGCGTCGCCCGCGAAGCATCGCCGATCGCCACCCGCAGCACCGGCCGGGAGCGGAAGCCGCGTTCCACCGCCTCGACCCGACCTTCCACCTGCGCCGGCACGCCGGGCCGCAAATCGCGGATCGGCGTGAGCTGGGTGCGGTCCTCGTAGCGCAGCGGCAGGTGCAGCCACAGATCCTGCAAGGTCAGCAGCCCGCGCGCCGCGAGTTTTTCCGCGACGCGCGGACCCACGCCGGCGAGTTGGCCGGCAATGGGCTGGTTGAAGATGGATTCTTCGCTGCGTGGCGCGGACGGCATCTGCCTAGGATGCCGACCGCGCCGGATTAGCGCCAGTCAGTGATTGCCGCAACACCGTGTCAGAACTTGTATTGCAGCTCCATGCCATAGAAGCGCGGCTCGCTGATGCCGGCGCCGGTGGTGCCGAACACAGTGGTGCCGTAGCTGCTCAACCCGGTCACGTACTGGTTGTCGAACAGATTGTTGGCGTAAGCGGCGACGCCCCAGGTGTCGGAGGGTGAACTCCAGCGCACATAGAGGTCGGTGCGATTCTGTTCCTCGCCGATGGTGAAGGCGGCGTAGCGCCCGCAGTTGCCCTGGCTTCCGGATCCGGTGTTGCAACGCGTGCGGCCGCGATAGGAATGCCGGAGGGAAAGCAGGACGCTGCCGCTCTCGGCCAGATCCAGGTCGTAGTTGATACCGGTCGCGAACGACCACATCGGTTCGCCAGTGGGTTGGCCTTCCAGGTCCTGGCCTTCCGGCGTTATGTAGTTCTTGTAGGTGGAGTCTATCCAGGCGGTGTTGAAGTCCAGGCTCAATGCCTCGGTCGGCTGCCAGCGCGCACTGAAATCGATGCCCCAGGCAGTCTGGTCGCTGGTGTCGGTGACATAGCGCGGGATGCTCGGGGTGGTGTCCAGGCGCAGTGCCTGGCGGTTGTCGTAGACGTAGTAGTAGGCGGAGGCCTCGAACTGGAGTCGCTCGTCGGCCAGCGATCGCTTGATGCCGGTCTCGAAGTTCCACACGTCCTCGTTGTCGATGGAAGCGCCGCGGGCGAAGGTGTTGAAACCTCCGGCCTTGTAGCCCTTGGCCAGCGAGGCGAACAGCATGGTGTCTTCGCTGGGGTGGTAGTCGATGACCAAGCGCGGGCTGAAATCGCTCCATGCATTGCTTGCGCGGGTCTTGATGCCCTTGTTGGCCATGGATACGGGATCGGTGAATGCGACGTCGAAGGTCAGGTCCTGTGCGGTGATGCCCAAGAGACCCAGCAAGCCCATTTCTTCCAGCTGCTGGAGGCTGGCGTCGAGCGCGGCCGCTTCACGCAAGTCGTTGAACCAGGTGAAATCCTTCTCGTCGCGCGTGTAACGCAAGCCGAAGGTCAGGTTGAGCTTGTCGGTGGCATGCCAGATGACATCACCGAACACGGCGTATGCCTTCGCATCCAGGGTATTCAGGTACGCCTCTTGCCAGGTCTGACCCAGCAGTGGCGCATCGACCCCCAGCAGATCCAGCAGCCCTTGGCCGAAACCGAACGGACCCAGTCCCGCGGGTATTCCCAAACTCGGCGGCACCGCATCCAATGCGATCAATGCGGTGTCCACGCTGTCGCTGTAAAGATCGACCTCGCTCGCCTGCTTCGCCTTCTCCTGGTAGTAGCTCGCGCCCGCGACCCAGTCCAGCCTGTCGGTGCTGCCGCTGAACTTGAACTCCTGGTACCAACTGGTGTTTTCCTCGCGGTTGGTCGTGTCGATATAGAGATAGCGTCGATTGGTCCCGTCCTCCTCGGCGCGGTTGACCGTGTCGAACTTGCGCCAGGCACTGGTGGACGTCAGGTGGCCCCATTCGAGCGAGTGGTCGAGGATCAGGGTCACGCCATCGAAGTTGCGCGCCTCCTTGTTGCCGACCAGGTCGCTGTAGATCGGCTGGTCGAACGGATTGAGATAGGCGTCTACGTCCACCGGGAAGGCCGGCAGGCCGGGCGCGGCCGGCAGCTGGACGATGCCGATGGTCGGGTGCGATTTCTGGTCCAGCTTCTCGTGATCCCAACTCAGCAGCATCTGCGTGTTGTCGCCCACGTCCCACCGGAACGCCGCGCGCGTGGCCCAGTCGTTGTCGCCGTTGAGGTCCTTGCCGGTGGCTGCGTCCTGCAGCCAGCCATCGCTGCGGTTGACCACGGCGTTGAGGCGGAAGGCCGCGTCCTCGCCGAGCGGCGTGTTGAACATGCCTTCCAGGTAGCGCTTGTCGTAATTGCCCAGGCGCAGCTTGACCCGGCCTTCCAGTTCATCGGTGGGGCGCTTGGTGATGATCGAGACCGCGCCGGCCGCCGAGTTGCGCCCGAACAACGTACCCTGCGGCCCCTTCAATACTTCCACGCGCTCCACGTCCAGGAACGGCAGCACGGTGCCGCCGCCGCGCCCGGCATAGACGCCATCGACATAGACGCCCACCGCCGGGTCGGTGCCGATGCCGAAGTCGCCGGTGCTGATGCCGCGCAGGCGGAAACTGGCCTGGGTGGGCTGGCTGTCGCTGACCACCAGGCCAGGCACGAAGCTGTCCAGGTCGCCGATGTTTTCCGCGGCCAGGTCGCGGATCAGCGACTCGCCGACCACCTGCAACGCGATGGGCACATCCTGAAGTTCCTGGTCGCGGCTTTGCGCGGTGACCATGATGCGGTCCAGTGTGGTCGCTTCGGTTACGGTTGCCGGCGGCGCCGGATCGGCCGGCGCGGCCCCTGCCTGCTGCGCCCATGCCGTCCCCGTCGACGCCGCCAGCAGGCACCCGCCGAACAAAGCCTGTCGCATCCCCACCACCAGACCACGTTGGATCAACTTCATCGCTCTCTCCCGTTGAACTTCCCCACGGCGCGCCATTGCGGCGTTGCCGTCATGCTTCCCCCGGAACTGGCACCAGCCAGTTCCTTCATATGTCGCAGGTTCCGTGTTGCGCGTCTATCCACTGCCGTATCAGTTGCACCCCTTCCCGATGCACCACCGAACGCCCCAGCTCCGGCATCATCACCGAAGGATCGTCGCTGTCCATGCGGAAAGCCAGCACCGAAGCATCGGCATGGCCTGGCGCGATGTCGTACAGGCGGTTGCCGGTGCCCTTGCCCGCAGCCACCGGCTGCTTGCAAAAACCCAGCTTCAGGTGGTCGCTGACCGACGCCTCCAGCCACAGGCCCGAGGTGATCGCCGGACCGGTCGGACTATGGCAATGGCCGCAGTTCACGTCGAGATAGGCGCGCGCGCGATCCTCGAGCGTGGCATGCGCCGCGTCCTGCCAATCGGCATTGCGCGGCGCCTGCTTCGGATCCGGCGCGCCGACCAGGTAACCGATGCGGGAAAGATGGGCGAGCTGGTTCTCGCGGCCTTCGGCATAGGCGAAATCGCGATTGAGGTGGCGCGCCTTGGGTCCGATCGGATGCAGCACGCGGGTCTTGTTGTCGGTGGCATGGCAACTGGCGCACTGGTTCTGGTCGGGCACCTGGTAGTCCACGGCCTCGCGGCTGCCGTCGGCGGCCACCAGTTCCAGCGCAACCAGCGCGCCGGCGCGCTTCAGCGTGGCCTCGGTCTGGGCTTCGTTCCAGACGTAGGGAATCGCTTCCCAGCCAGCCTCGCGGCGCAGCAGCAGGCGGGTTTCGACCAGGCGCACCTTGGACAGGTCCAGCGCCCCGTCGCGGAAGGAATCCTGCGCGGGATCGGTGCGCGCCACCGATTTCCCATCCCATTTGGCGCCCGCCGGCAAAGGGTAATAAAACGTCTTGCTGATGATCGTGCCGACCGGGAAATCGAAGGCGGCCTGCGCGTCGTAGCGCGCCGGCTTGCCCTTCGGCATCCACACCGTGCGCAGCTTGTGCGCGTAATCGCTGAACAAGGGCGTGTTGAGGTCGTACGGCACCACGCCCTGGTTCAAGGTCAGCCGCCCGTCCTGGATCTTGAGCACCTGCCATTCGCTCAACAACTTGGGCTGGCCCTCGGCGAAGAAATGCACGCCGGCCTCTTCGCGTTTGCACGACACCAGCAGCAACAACAGGCAGACCAGGAAAAAACCCCGCAACTGGATCATCGGATTTTTTCTCAGCCGCGGCCCAGGTCCACCGCGGGCAGGCGTGGCAGGTCGCATGCGAACTGCTTGGCGTCCTTGCTGGGATTCTTGTAGCCGCCGGGACCGTCGGCATTGATCACGCCATTGACGTCGCGCAGGCAGATCTGCGGACCGCCGGCCGGCTTGCCGTCGATCTTGCGATCCTTGTTGTAGTAACCATCCCACAACACATCGGGGAAGCTGCCGCCCAACCCGTACAACGCCACCTTCAGCGTCTTCAGGTCCAGGCCGTCGGGCGAATCGCCGCCGCCGGAGACCTTGTTGCCATGCACGTAGATGCGTTCCGGATAAGGATCGAAGTCCTTGGCCATGCTCGAATCCTTGTAGCCGGTCGAGTACACGCTGGAGATGATGAAGTTGGCGGTGGCGTTATCGGCGACCTCGTTGTCGAAGATCTCCACGTCGTCATTGGCATTCACCACGATCCCCGAACCCGCCGGCACGCTGGCCACCGGCGTGCCCTTGGCCCCGAAGTTGTCGGTGTTGTTGGCGATTACCTTGTTGTTGTAAACGCGGATGTTGCCGCCCTGCTGGGTCAGGTTGGGCATGTTGAAGACCAGGATGCCGCCGGTGTTCTTCGTCGCCACGTTCTCGTAAACGTCGGCGTTGATGGTGTTCTCGATCTCGATCCCCGCCACGTTGGATTCGGCGCGGCTGCGGCGCACGATGACGCCGTCGGACTGGCCCACGTAGATCCCGGCGTCGGACGCACCGATGGCGATCGAATCCTCGATCAGCACGTTCCTGGTCAGCACCGGGTACAGGCCGTAGGCGCCGTTCTTGGTGCTGGGACCGCCGGTCCACTGCACTTTCACCTTGCGGATGGTGACGTTCTTCGATTCGCTGACCTTCAGGCCATCGCCCTTGGAGTCCTCGATGGTCAGGTTCTCGATGGTGAAGTCGTCGCCGTTGACCAGCAGCCCTTCGGCCCCGGCCTTCTGGCCCTTGAAGCTGAGCACGCTCTGGTCGATGCCCGCACCACGAATGGTCACGCCGTCGGCGCGCAAGGTCAGGCTGCGGTCGAAGGAGAACTTGCCCGCGGGGATCTCGATCACGTCGCCCGGCTTGGCATCGAGCAGGCGCTCGTGGAGTTTCGCGGCAAAATCCGCATCGCCCGCGGCGACGGCAGCGCTTTCCGGCGCCGTCCCGGTCTTCTGGCAGGCGGCAAGGGCGAGCAACAAAGCGGCTACCACGACGTGTTGTCGCATCTGGGATCTCCTGGAATATCGACGGTTGCGGTGCAATACGCCCGCGTATCCACGCGCGGCGTGGTGATGCAGTCTGGTTCGTCGCCCTTGACGCGGGTGAGGGCGGGAGCGGCATACTTGGGGGGGCAAAGCGGACAAGCTGGAGGGGCTTGGATGCACGTCACCATGGAGCCGGTCAGCGAGCCTCGTCTTGCGGCGGCGGTAATCCCGACCAACATGCTGTGCCACCTGATGCAGCTGGCGCGTGAGCGGCAGCTCGACAGCGCACCGTGGTTCAAGGGCCTGCGCCTGGATCCACAGGAAATCGACGACCCCGCTACCCGCGTGTCCTACCGCCAGGCCAGCGAAGTGGTCGCCCGCGCGCTGTCGGCGCTGGCCGTGCCGCACCTGGGCCTGGTCGTGGGCTGCAGGCAGGATGTCGGCAACTTCGGCCTGCTCGGCCTGGCGATGAAGACCGCCTCCACCTTCGGCGAAGCGATATTACTGGGCATGACCTACCAGCGCACCACCGGCGCGATGCTGGATATCGATACCGAAGCCGGGACTCCCGGCGAAGTGGCGATGATCGCGCGCGCGCCAGTGGCGATACCGGCCCTGCTGCCGTTCCTCTGCGAGGAGATGTTCGCCAGTTCGCTGATGGTGGCCCGGGAACTGGTCGGCGCCGCGTTCCGTCCGCTGCGGCTGGAATTGTCCTACCCCGCGCCCGCCTACGCCAACGCCTATGCCGACCTGTTCCAGTGCGAACTGCGTTTCGACCGCCCACGCAACGCGATGGTGATCGACAGCGAATGGATGCAATGGAAATTCCCGACCTACAACGCGGTCAACGCGCGCCAGGTATTGGAACTATGTCGCCGGCAACTGGCCGATATCGCCTCGCCACAAGGCGAAATCACCGCCACGGTGGAGCGCTTCCTGCGCCAGCACGTGCGCGAGAACCCGCCACTGTCGGCGATCGCCGGGGTCATGCACCTGAGCGAACGCACCCTGCGTCGCCAGCTCGCCACCGACGGGGTCAGCTTCAGCCGCCTGCACGACCGGATCCGCGCGGAGCGCGCACTGGAACTGCTGCACGACCACAGCCTCACCATCGGCCAGGTCGGCAGCCAGGTCGGTTTCGCCGACGCGCGGGAATTCCGCCGCGCATTCAAGCGCTGGACCGGGCACACGCCCAGCGAAGCGCGCGAGCAGATCGCCTGAAGAATCGAAGCGCGTAGGAGCGACATAAGCCACGATGCCAGCCGTCGATCCTTCGCGACTTACGCCCCGAAGGAAGTCCCCTTCGGGGACGTCGCTCCTACGCCGTGGTTCCTCAGTCGAGCACCATGACCGCATCGACCTCGAACATCGCGGCTTTCGGCAACCCGGAAACTTCAATGGTCGAACGCGCGGGGAACGGCGCGGTGAAGTATTCCTGCATCACCGCATTGACCGCGGCGAACTGGCCCAGGTCGGTCAGGTACAAGCCCAGGCGCACGACCTGCGCCAGCGAACCGCCGGCTGTTTCGGCCACGGCCTTCAGGTTGTCGAAGGCGCGCCGCGCCTGCGCCGTGATATCGCCTTCCACCAGGTTGCCGGTAGCCGGATCGAGCGGGATCTGTCCGGAGAAATACACGGTGTTGCCGCTGCGTACCGCCTGCGAATAGGGGCCGATGGCGGCGGGGGCGTGGTCGGTGTGGATGATCTGGCGGGTCATGGCGATTCCAGGTGACGGGACGGCAGGAATTTTAACGTGTAGGAGCGGGCCCTGCCCGCGATGCTCTTGCG
>JBOHXX010000064.1:0-12528 GCA_050737675.1 Pseudoxanthomonas sp. | reverse complement strand
CCCCAATGCGGTGTCTCATGTCGCATTCCCCCGAGGAGCACAAGGCCATGACTACCGCGTACGACTTCGACGCCATCGACATCGATGGGAAAACCGTTTCCCTTTCGGACTACCAGGGCAAGGCCCTGCTGGTGGTCAACGTGGCTTCCAAATGCGGCTTTACACCGCAGTACACCGGGCTGGAAAAGCTCTGGCAGGATTATCGGGAGCGCGGCCTGGTGGTACTGGGTTTCCCCTGCGACCAGTTCGGCAACCAGGAGCCAGGCAACGAGGAAGAGATCAAGAATTTCTGTTCGTTGACCTACGAAGTGGACTTCCCGATGTTCGCCAAGGTCGAGGTCAACGGCGGTCAGACCCATCCGCTATGGAAGTGGCTGAAGAAGGAGAAGGGAGGCTTGCTGGGCATCGACGCGATCAAGTGGAACTTCACCAAGTTCCTGGTCGGACGCGACGGCAAGGCGATCAAGCGTTATGCGCCGACCGACAAGCCCGAATCCATCGCTGGCGACATCGAAGTCGCGCTGGGCTGATTACGCGATGGCTGGATCTCCGGCTGCAGGTCCCTTCGATATCGTCTTCACGCAGGCGGACTATGGCCTGCGCGCGCACGTCACCGGTACCAATGGCACGCTGGAAACGACTTTGGCCTACTGGCGCTGCATCGCAGAGGAAGTACGCAGGGTCCGGCCGTCGGGTGTGCTGGTGGTGGACGACATGGACGGCGAACCGCCGCCGCCCGAGCAACTGCTTACCTTCGTCCTGTCGATGAAGGGCGAAGGCATGGAAGACGTGCACATCGCCTATGTCGAAAGGGATGCTTCGCAGATCCCCCAGGTCGAACTGGCCGGGTTGATGGCCTACGAACACGGATTCAATGCACGCATCTTCGACCGGGAAGAGACTGCGGTGGTCTGGATGCGCTATGGCGAGCGTTAACCGCCCGCGTGACGTTTGAATACTTCTTCCGGTAGAGGCATAGGGCGGGCTCCAGCCCGCCCTATGCGACATCAGCTACTGCCGGCAGGGCGCTGCAATACATCGGCTGGCAACAGTGCCATGATTTCCTGGATGAATCCCTCGAGCATTTCCGGCGAGTAGCCGCGATGGACGTGGGCGATCCGGCCGTCGCGATCGATCACGAACATGTTGGGTAGCGACTGCACGCCATACTCGTCGCTGGCGATCCCCTTGCCGTCGTGCACGTAGTTCAATTGGAACTTCCGGTTGGCGCGCAACACGCCGAGGAAATCCTGGCGCGGCTCCTTGAAGTTCACCGCAATGACTTCCAGTGCGTCGTGTCCAATGACTTTCTGGAAATGCGCCAGTACCGGAAGCTCCCTGCGGCAGGGCCCGCACCAGGACGCCCAGAAGGTCACGATCACGACCTTGCCGCGATAGGTTTCGAGGTTGACCTCGGTGTTGCCGCCGTGCAGCTTGCCGAGGATCGGCGGCGGAACATCGCCCGCCTTGGGTTGCGGTTTCAATTCACCGGCGCTGGCGCCCAGCGCGCAGCCGGCAAGCAGCAGGCCCCACAGTATTCTCTTCAGCATCGGACTCCCCTCCGTAGCGCAAGAGGCTAACACGCCGGAAGGCGACGGCTACTTCTCGACGAAGGCGCGCTCGAAGACGTACTGGCCGGCGCTGCCGATGCGCGGCGCGGGGGCGAAGCCGCGCGCATCGAGGATCCCGCGCAGATCTGCGAGCATCTGCGGGCTGCCGCAGATCATGGCGCGGTCGTGTTCCGGATCCAGCGGCGGCAAGCCCAGCGACTCGCTCATCCGGCCGCTTTCCAGCAGATCGGTCAGGCGCCCGCGGTTGGCGAAATCCTCGCGGGTGACTGCCGGGTAGTAGAGCAGCTTGTCGCGGATCTGTTCGCCGAGGAATTCGTGCTGCGGCAATTCCTTCTCGAAATAATCGCGGTAGGCGAGGTCGTGCGCATGACGCACGCCGTGGGTCAGGACCACGCGGTCGAAACGCTCGTAGGTTTCCGGATCCTTGATGATGGACAGCCACGGCGCCAGGCCCGTGCCGGTGCCGAGAAGATAGAGATTGCGCCCGGCATGCAGGTCGCTGATCAGCAGGGTGCCGGTGGGTTTCTTGCCGACCAGGATCGTGTCGCCGGGCTGGATGTGCTGCAGGCGCGAGGTCAGCGGGCCGTGGGGCACCTTGATGCTGAAGAATTCCAGCTGCTCTTCCCAGTTGGCGCTGGCGATGGAATAGGCGCGCATGAGGGGTTTCGTTTCCCCTTGCAAGCCGATCATCACGAACTGGCCGTTGTCGAAACGGAAGCCGTCGTCGCGGGTGGTGGTGAAGCTGAAGTAATCGTCGGTCCAGTGACGGACGTCGAGCACCGTTTCGGTGCCAAAGGCGGAGGACATGCGGGATCGGATGCGGTGTGTCAGGTGTGCATTGTAGCGGGCGTGGCGAAAAGAGCTTTGTAGGAGCGACGCGAGTCGCGAAGTCCGCACGGTTTCGATGTCACGGATTTCGCGACTTGCGTCGCTCCTACATACACAAGGAATTCATGGAAAAGGGCGCCGAAGCGCCCCTTTCGATCAACCGTGGCCGCCACCGCGCGGACCACGCGGTCCGCGATTGCCGCCGCTGGGCGGACGGCCTGCGCCGCGTGGGCCTGCGGGTCGCGGACCGGCATTGTTGCCGGGAGGACGATTGCCAGCCGGGCGTGCGCCCTGCGGACGCGCTGGACGTGGCTGCTGGCCGTACGGGTTGTAGGCGCCCGGGTTGGCATGGTCGGAAGGAAAGCTCGGCGCATTGCCCGGGTGACCGTAAGGGCGTGGTGCGCGCTGCTGGCCTTCGCCCTGACCGGCAGGACGTGGGCCGCGGGCACCGGGGCCGCGCGGACCGCGTGCTTCGTTGCCGAAGTTGCCTTCGCTGCGTGCCGCGTACGGACGGTTGCCGCCCGCACCAGGACGTCCAGCGCCGCCCGGGCGTGCGCCGCCGGGACGCTGGCCAGCCGGCTTGGCACCGTAAGGCTTCGGCGGCCCTGCATTGCGATGACCGGTCGGGCCGGTATCCACGCCTTCCGGCACATACCAGCTGCGGAACGCGGCCGGATTGCCATCGGGCAGCGGCTTCGGCCCCTTGGTGGGGCGCGATTTGAACGGCTTCTGCGATTGCTTGGCCGCGGCTTCGCCGCTGACCGTCAACCCGCCATGCGGTTTCTTGCTGCCGAAACGGCCGCGACCGCGGTCTTCGCGCACGTTGTCGAAACGGCGCAGTTCGCGGCCTTCGTCGGCGGTGTTGTGACCGTTGACGTAGGCCTGTCCCGTGCCGCGGCCCGCGCCGATGTGCACGGTCGCCTTGGCCGCCTTGCGCTGGCCGATTACCGGCTGCAGCGTGAGTGCGGGCGGGGCGCCGGTTTCCAGGTTGAGTTCGGCGCGCAGCTTCTCGACCTGCACGTCGGGCAATTCCTGCGACTGCCCGCGCAACAACGGCTGCGGCAGGCTGATCTTGCCGTAGCGCGTGCGCTTGAGGCGGCTGACCTGGCAGCCTTGCGATTCCCACAGGCGGCGGACTTCGCGGTTGCGGCCTTCCTTGACCACCACGCGGAACCAGTCGTGCGAGTCGGTGCCGCCGATGCGTTCGATCACGTCGAACTTGGCCGGGCCGTCTTCCAGTGCCACGCCACGGGCAAGGCGGTCCACCAGATTATCGGGAACCGTCTCCATGCCTTCGGGCGCGCGCACCCGGCAGACGTATTCGCGTTCGACTTCATACGAGGGATGCATCATCGCGTTGGCGAGTTCGCCATCGGTGGTCAGCAGCAGCAGGCCGGTGGTGTTGATGTCCAGGCGGCCGATCGCGATCCAGCGCGCGCCCTTCAATGCCGGCAGCGCTTCGAAGATGGTGGGGCGGCCTTCCGGATCTTCGCGCGTGGTCACCTCGCCTTCGGGCTTGTTGTACAGCAGCACGCGGGCTGGTTCGGTCAGTGCGCTGGCGACGAAGGTCTTGCCATCCAGTTCGATCTTGTCGCCGCCGGTGATGCTCATGCCGGTCTGCGCGATTTCGCCGTTGACCTTGACCAGGCCGTCGGCGATGCGCTGTTCCAGCGCGCGGCGCGAACCCAGGCCGGCCTGGGCCAGGACCTTGTGCAGGCGCTCGGAAAGTTTGCTGGTATCGCTGGCTTCGGCGTTGTCGCCGCCGCGCTTCAGGGAAAGTTTGCCCAGCGGGGGTTTGTTGCGGGGGGTGTCGCTCATTGTTTCTGCTCCGACGAAATAGGGCTGTCCGGATCGGCGCCTTCGGTTTCGTCCTGTTTTTGATTGATGTGTTCTTGGTTGATATGTTCTTCGGAAGACTGATCTTCAGAAGACTGTGTTCCGGAAGGAATCTCTTCCGATTCGAAGTCATCGGCCGTCTCTTCAGCGTCGGCGACTTCCTGCATTTCGTTGTTGGCGGCCTGCAACTCGTCGCCGGCCTCCGTCGTTGCGTTTTCCTGCGCGGGATGTTCCTGAGCGGAATGTTCCTGCACGGAATCGGGGCTGGGAAGACCGACCGGCACCGGCGCCTCGTCCATGAACAACTGCGGTTCCAGCTCGCCGATGTCCTTGAGTTCCGACAACGGCGGCAATTCGTCCAGGCGTTTCAGGCCGAAATAATCGAGGAAGATCTTGGTGGTGCCGAACAACGCCGGCTTGCCGGGCACGTCGCGGTGGCCGACCACGCGGATCCAGTCGCGTTCTTCCAGCGCCTGGATGGTGTTGCTGCTCACCGCCACGCCGCGGACCGCTTCGATCTCGCCGCGGGTGATCGGCTGGCGGTAGGCGATCAGGGCCAGGGTTTCCAGGGTGGCACGGGTGTACTTGGTCTTGCGCTCGGTCCACATGCGCGAGACCCAGCCATGCACTTCTTCCTTCACCTGGTAACGGAAGCCGGAAGCGACTTCGACCAGTTCCACGCCGCGTTCGGCGCAGGCATCGCGCAGCTGTTCCAGCGCCTGCTCGACGCTGCCGGGTGGGGCGGGTTGCTCCTCGGGGAACAGTCCGTGCACTTGCGCCAGGGTCAACGGCTGGTTGGCCGCCAACAGGGCGGCTTCGACGATGCGGGTGATGAGGGCTTGGTCCATTCGATCCGGTGCTTTCTTGGAAGTTACGAGTTGCTAAGTGGTTGGTAGTTGGTGGTTGGTATGTTGGTGAGGAGGACATGGTGGCTTTTACCAGCCACGAACCACCAACCATCAACCCGGTCTAAGCGTCGTTCGCCGCGTCGCCATCATCGAACTCGCTGGAAAACGCCAGCGGTTCATTGGTGTTGTTCAAGGCCAGCGACTTCAGGTAGATCGGCGCCAGGGGAGCTTCCTGGACGAAGTCCAGCAATTGTTCCTTGGCCAGTTCCAGCATCGCCAGGAACGTGACCAGCACGCCCTGGCGGCCTTCTTCTGGAGTGAACATGGACTCGAAGCGGTGGAACTTGCCGTCCTCCAGCCGCGTCAGCACGTCGCCCATGCGCTGGCGCACGCTCAGCGCGTCGCGCTTGATCGCATGGCCGGTGAACAGGTCCGCGCGCTTGAGCACGTCGTGCAGGGCCAGCAGCATCTCGCGCAGGTCCACCGGCGGCGGCAGGCGGACCACGCTGCGTTCCGGCACATGCGCCTGTACCGGGGTGGTGTCGCGATCCTGGCGGGGCAGGGCGTCGATATCCTCGGCGGCCTGCTTGAAGCGTTCGTATTCCTGCAGGCGGCGGACCAGTTCGGCGCGCGGGTCGCCCTCGTCGCCTTCCTCGTTGATCGGGCGTGGCAGCAGCATGCGCGACTTGATCTCGGCCAGGATCGCGGCCATGACCAGGTATTCGGCGGCCAGCTCGAAGCGCAGGTCCTGCATCGTGCCGATGTAGTCGACGTACTGGCGGGTGATCTCGGCGACCGGGATGTCGAGGATGTCCAGGTTCTGCCGGCGGATCAGGTACAGCAGCAGGTCCAGCGGACCCTCGAACGCATCCAGGATCACTTCCAGCGCATCCGGCGGGATGTACAGGTCCTGCGGGATCTGCAGCACGGCTTGCCCATGCACCATCGCCAGCGGCATCTCGTGTTGCTGAGGGGCCTGCTGCTGGGGTTTGGGCGTATCGATTTGCGGGTTCGCGTCTTGCGCGAGGTCGGAAGTCATCTGGTAAGCCATGTATTGCAGGCGCCGCGCGGCTGGGGCCGGCGTGTCTCGGTGTTGCGGCTGAAGTCTGCGTCGCGGTGCGATCGCATTCCCACACATCAAGCAGGCAGCACGCGCCACGGGGGTGGGGCGGCGGACAGCGAGGAGGTCGTCGGGCCCGGGCGGTAGGGTGCAGCGAATCGGCCGTCGGGACGCCAGGCGAATGGGCCGGGTCCGGGCGGGCCGCTGCTTCCGGCCGTGCAATGGGGCAAGAGTAAGCGGTGGCGGGGCCGGTGTCCAGCGCCTCGCCTGCCTGGTAACCGTACAATTCAGGCTGGGAAGATTCCGGAGAAAACACATGTGGTATGCGATTGAGGGTTACGACGCCGCCGATGTACTGCCCAAGCGCATGGCCGCAAGACCCGCCCATGTGGCGCGCCTGATCGCGTTGCGCGACCAGGGCCGGTTGCTGCTGGCGGGGCCGTGCCCGGCCATCGACGCCGAAGATCCGGGCCCGGCGGGATACAGCGGGAGCATCGTGATCGCGGAGTTCGATTCGCTGCAGGCGGCGCGCAATTGGGCCGACGCCGATCCGTATATGGAAGCGGGCGCCTATGCGCGGGTCGAAGTCCGCCCCTTCCGCAAGACCTTGCCGTGAACCGGGTCGAGCGCATCCGCCAGGCACTGGAGTCGGCCTTCGCCCCCAGCCTGCTCGTAGTGAACGACGACAGCCTCAAGCATGCCGGCCACGAGGGTGCACGCGACGGCCGCGGGCATTTCAGCGTGGAGATCGTCAGCGCCGCGTTCCAGGGCAAGGCGCCGCTGGCACGCCACCGCGCCGTCTATCTGGCGCTTGGGGGAATGATGACTACCGATATCCATGCGCTTTCCATACGGGCGCGTGCTCCGGAGCAGACCGCTACGGACATTTGATGTCTTGACGGGACCGGGATTGACGCGTTGCAGCATCCGCAGCGCCCGAATATTGCATGCAAGTCAATGATTCATATGGCTTTACCTGCGGCAATAACATCGGCTTTACATATGTTGGTGGAAACGTTTACAGTCCGCCCAGCTTGCTGAGTCCGAACCGCGGAGGGGCGGTGCGAATGGCGCGAACCACAGTCACCATCAAGGATGTCGCACGCGAGGCCTCGGTCTCCGTCGCCACCGTTTCGCGCGCATTGAACGGCCATGAGAATGTCGCCGAAGGCGTGCGCAAGCATGTGGTCGAAATCGCCAGTCGCCTGCGCTACCAGCCGCATGCCGCCGCCCGCAGCCTCAGCAGCCGCAGCACCCAGACCATCGGCGTGGTCCTGCCGGACCTGTATGGCGAGTTCTTCTCGGAACTGATCCGCGGTATCGACGTGGTCGCTCGCGCCCATCGCAAGCACTTGCTGGTTTCCAGTTACCACGGCCATCCGGAAGAGCAGGGCGAGGCGCTGCGGGCCATGCGCGGTCGTGTCGATGGCCTGCTGGTGCTGTCGCCGTACGCGGACCGCCCCGGGTTCCTGACCGACAACCTGCCCACGGCCCTGCCGGCGGTATTGATCAACACCCACCTGCCCGATCCCGCCTATCCGGTGTTGAGCATTGACAATTTCGGTGGCGCCATGGCCATGGTCCGGCACCTGGCCGAAGCCGGGCACCAGCGCATCGCCTTCATTTGCGGCCCCGAGGACAATTTCGATGCGCGCGAACGCCTGCGCGGCTACCGCAGCGCGCTGGCCGAATATCTGCCCAAGGCCGAGGCCCTGGAACTGCAGGGCGACTTCGACGAGTCTTCCGGTTACGAGGCTGGCAAGCTGATCCTGGCCAGGACGCAACGCCCGGATGCGGTGTTCGCGGCCAACGACATGATGGCGCTGGGTTGCCTGTACGCCTTCAACGAGGCCGGAGTGAAGATCCCGACAGACATCGCGCTGGCCGGTTTCGACGACATCCCGCTGGCGCGTTTCGTCCATCCCACCCTGACCACGATGCGGGTCAGCATCGCCGAACTGGGCGGTCTGGCGCTTTCCCGCCTGTTGCAGGCGATCGAAGCCGACGGCGTCGCCGATCTAACCCCACACACCCTGGCGCCGGAGTTGATCGTGCGCGAATCCACCCTGCATCCGACACGCCGGCAAGCCAAAGCCGTCGACACCTGAGTCACAGTGTTTTTTTGATCCGCGATGTAACCGGTTCCAATTGTTGTTCCTATCGGACTGCCAACCCTGGGAGGGGAGAGGTCATGAAAAACCAGAAGCAACGCAACATCCGTCCCACACGCAAGCTGCTGACCTGCGCGCTGGCCAGTTGCCTGATGCTGGGCGCAGCGCCGGCGGTGTTCGCACAATCCACGGGTGCGACCCTGCGCGGCCAGGTATCCGCGGATTCCGCCCCGGCGGCCGATGCGAAGGTCACCGCCACCAACGTGAACACCGGCCTGACCCGCAGCGTGCAGGCCAATGCCAGTGGTGGTTATTCACTGGGTGGCCTTCCGCCCGGCACCTACCGCGTCGACGTCGAGGCCGGTGGACAGACCAGTTCGCAGAGCGTCACCGTCGCGGTGGGACAGACGGCGACCTTGAATCTCGGCGTAGGTGGAGTGGCGCCCACCGCGGGCGGCGAGGCCACAACCCTGGATACGGTCACGGTCACTGCGCCGATGCTGGTTGAAACCAAGACGTCGGAGATCGCGACTTACGTGTCGCAAAAGCAGATCGAATCCTTGCCGCAGGCCTCGCGCAACTTCCTGGCTTTTGCCGATACCGTGCCGGGCATGATTTTCGAAACCGGAGCAGATGGCTCCACCAAGTTGCGCAGTGGCGCGCAAAGCTCGAATGGCATCAACGTGTTCATCGATGGCGTTGGCCAGAAGAATTACGTGCTCAAGGGTGGGGTCAGCGGCCAGGACTCGACCAGCGGCAATCCGTTCCCGCAATTGGCCATCGCTGAATACAAGGTCATCACCTCCAACTACAAGGCGGAGTACGACCAGATCAGCAGTGCGGCGGTCACCGCGGTGACCAAGTCGGGCACCAACGATTTCCATGGTTCGTTCTTCTGGGACCGGACCTCGGACGACTGGCGCAAGCCGACCTACGATGAGGAAGTGCGCGGGAGCAAGACTCCCTCCAGCGAGGAGCAGTACGGAATAGCGTTCGGCGGGCCGATCATCCAGGACCGCCTGCACTTCTTCGTTACCTATGAAGGCAAGGACATCAACAGGCCGCGCAACGTCAAGGTCGGCGACGGCAATTTCAATCCCGCCGACCTTACTCCGGAGCTCGCGTCGCTGCTCGGCAGCACCGTCGCCCCGTTCAAGCAGGACATGTATTTCGGCAAGTTGACCTTCCAGGCGAACGACTCGAACCTGATCGAACTCTCCGCCAAGAAGCGCACGGAGAAGGAACTGACCGGTATCGGCGACGGTCCCAATACCCCTTCCTATGGCAGCAGCAAAAGCAACGACAGCACCCGCATCGACCTGCGCTGGCAGTGGAGCAACGAGAACTGGCTGAATGATGCCCACCTGACCAGCGAGGACGATTTCTGGAACCCGCGCCCGATCAGCATCGGCCCCGGCTACCAGTTGGTGAACACGCTGGTCGGTGGTGCGCCCAGCAACAGGTTCGGCGACACGATACTGAACCTGGGCGGCGGCCAGGACTACCAGGACAAGGGCCAGAAGGGCGAGTCCTTCCAGGACGACCTGACTTTCAACGGCTGGGAAAACCACACGCTGAAGATGGGCGTCAAGTACAAGGCCATCCGCATCAGTTCGTTCGAGCAGCAACCCTATAACCCGCAGTATCGCGTCGACTACTACGAGAACCTCGCTGCGGGCAACACCACGCCCGACGAGTACATCCCGTTCCAGGTTGATTTCGGCGCGGCCGTGCCTGGCAGGGGGGATCGCAACATCGAGTCCCGCAACAAGCAGTTCGGTATCTACCTGCAGGACGACTGGGAGGTCAACGAGAAACTGACGCTCAACATGGGCTTGCGTTGGGACTACGAGCAGACGCCCGGGTACGAGAACTACAAGACGCCTGCGGACCTGGTCACTGCACTGCAGGGCTGGTCCAACATCCATGGCTCGAACGTTGATTACGACATCAACGACTACATCAGCACCGGCAATAATCGCGATGCATTCAAGGGTGCCTGGCAACCACGGCTCGGGTTTTCGTACGACCTGTTCGCGGACCAGCGCCATGTGATCTTCGGCGGCGCCGGCCGTTCCTATGATCGCAATCTGTTCGACTATCTCGCGCTGGAGCAGTCGAAGAGCACGTTCCCCAGGTACTCATACACCTTCAACACGGCCAGCCATCCCTGCGTGCCCGGGACCAACCGCTGCCTTGACTGGGATCCGAGCTACCTGGACCCCAATGTGCTGTATGCGTTGGTCGCGGCCAATCCGAACCTGGGTTCCGAGGTCAACCTGATCAACAACGACCTCAAGACCCCGTATTCCGATCAGTTCAGCATCGGCATGCGCAATACCTTCGGGGTCTGGGGGCATGACTGGAATACATCTGCGACGGTAGCCCGGATCGAGAGCCACGACGGCATCCAGTTCGCGCTTGGCAATCGTTGGCCCGATGGCAGTTTCCGCAATCCCGCGGTGCCCGGAGCCACCTGGGGCAGCCAGCCATGGGGCTTCCCGATACCTGGCTACGGCACGCTGATCCTTGCCGACAACGGTATCGACACCAATGTCACGCAGTTGCTGCTCTCGGTCGAAAAGCCGTATACCTCGAGTTCGCCATGGGGCTTCACCGTTGCCTACACGTTCAGTGACGCGGAAGAAAACCGCAGCAACGCGGCCAATAGCGACGAGCACTACCTGTTCGATTATTCCGGCCAGGAAGGCCAGCCGTTCACGCGATCGCTTGGCATACCCAGGCACAGGCTGGTGGCTACCGGCATCGTTGATTTCTGGGGCTTCACCGTTTCCAGCAAGTTGACCCTGGCCAGCCCCACCTCCAAGGAAGCCACCAACTGCCACGACACGACCAGTTTCGATAACTGCTTCTTCGACCCGTTCACACCCAAGGACACCATCGGCTTCAAGCAATTCGACGTTGCAGTGCAGAAGGAGTGGGATACCGGCGCAGGCGTGAAGCTGCGCGTGCGCGGCGATGTATTCAACGTGTTCAACTGGCAGAACTTCACCGATTACGACACTTGGCGTGGTGGCCCTACCGATACCAACGCGAATTTCGGCAATCGCAATGGCACCGGTACCGTATGGCCACCGCGGATGTTCAAGCTGTCTTTCGGCCTGGACTGGTAAGCAACACGCCGACCGCTCCTCGTGGGGCGGTCGGTTCCACTCCGACCATCGCATCCACAAAGTCACGAAATACGCATCCATCCGTTGATGGACGCAATCGTCTCCAGCAAGGATCCAGGTTTCAATGAAATCACGCCGCCTGCGTGCCACACTCTACGTATGTCTTGTCGCGCTGATCACCATCGTGTCGGCGTGCAAGAAGCCTTCGGAGCCTGTGGTGCAACAGCCTGTCGTTCCCGCACCCGTCGCAGGACCGCCTGCCGCAGCGCCAGAGCCGCCGGCGAAGCCTGAATTGCCGCCGCTGTTCCATGACATCGAGCGCCGCACCTTCCAGTTCTTCTGGGACACCACCAACGAATTGAACGGGCTGACCCCGGACCGCTTCCCGTCGCGTCCGTTCGCCAGCATCGCCTCGGTCGGATTCTCGTTGACCGCGTATCCCATAGGCATCGAAAACAACTGGGTCAGCCGCAAACAGGCGGTGGATCGGACCCTGGTCACGCTGAAATTCTTCCGCGACCTGCCGCAGGGGCCGCAGCGCACCGGCAAGGGCGCCTACAAGGGTTTCTACTACCACTTCCTGGACATGCAGAAAGGCCAGCGCTACGACAGCTGGGTCGAGCTTTCCAGCGTCGATACCGCGCTGCTGATGATGGGCGTGCTGTTCACCCAGTCCTATTACGACCGCGACGACCCCAGCGAGAAGGAAATCCGCGACATCGCCGAGGAACTGTACAAGCGCGTCGACTGGAACTGGCTGCAGCAGAACAAGCCACTGATCTCGATGGGCTGGTTCCCCGAGAGCGGCTTCATCAAGCACGACTGGAGCGGTTACGACGAAGCCATGATGGTCTACATCCTGGCCCTGGGTTCGCCGACGCATCCGGTCAGCCCGGATGCGTGGGAAGTGTGGACGCGCACCTACAACGACGTGTGGGGCGTGTACCAGGACCAGGAATTCCTGGCCTTCGGCCCGATGTTCGGACACCAGTACAGCCACGTATGGGTGGACTTCCGCGGCATCCAGGACGATTACATGCGCGAACGCGGCATGGACTATTTCGAGAACAGCCGTCGCGCCACGCTTGCGCAGCGTTCCTACGCCATGGCCAATCCGATGAAGTGGAAGGACTATGGCGA